>JAQUOB010000071.1 GCA_028717325.1 Candidatus Margulisiibacteriota bacterium | reverse complement strand
TCCTGGAAACCTGCGACTGAACGTCGCGGTTTCCAGAATTCTATCATTTTGTTAGGGTTTTTATCAAATCTTCTTTATGCAATTGTTTCAATGCCTTGACCACCAGCCGATAATTCTTCTCGAGCTGCGGTTGAAGCAAGGCCCGTTGGAAACTCCGCTCCTCCCCTTTCGGCACGTGGACCGGCCGGCCGCTGAACGGATCGAGGCCAGTGTAATACATGCAGGTCGAAACCGTCATGGGGGTCGGCGTAAAGTTCTGGACCTGTTCGATCCTGATCCGGTTCTGCTTCAGGAAAAGGGCTAGTTCCAGCGCGTGATGAAGCGTACTGCCAGGATGCGAAGAGATAAAATAAGGTACGACAAACTGTTGTTTCCCGTGCTTTCGGCTAAGCTTCTCGAATTTATCTTTAAACTCAAGAAACTTTCCGGCTTTCGGCTTGCCCATCATTAAAAGAACTTCTTCGCAAATATGTTCGGGCGCGATGCTCAACTGGCCGCCGACGTGGTGCTTGACCAGTTCTTCCATATATTCTTCGTCCAGCAAGGCCAGATCGTAACGCACGCCGGAGCCGATGAAAAAATTCCTGACGCCGGGGAGCTCCCTCACTTCTCTCAACAGCTTAAGCGCTGGCTTAAGTGAAACTTCTAGGTCTTTGCAAACGACCGGATAAATACAGCTGGCCCGTGTGCAGCCCTCTGCCTTTCGGCAGCTCATGCCATACATGTTGGATGTCGGGCCGCCCACGTCGAGGATTTGGCCTTTGAAATCGGGCCGGCTAATGATCTTTTCTTTCAGCTCTTGCTTGATCGACCCTAAACTTCGGCTAACGATATATTTACCCTGATGCTGGGAGATCGCGCAGAAAGAACAGCCGCCGAAACAACCCCGGTGGGAAACGGTCGAGAATTTAACGAAGTCCCAAGCGGGAATGGGTTTGAGGTATGAGGGATGAGGGGCGCGAACGAAAGGCAGTTCAAACAACGCTTCAAATTCCTTTGGCGTCAGGTTTTCCGGCGGAAAGACGACAAGATACCTGCCCTGGCAAGGCTGGATAATCACTCGCGGATGTTTTTTTCGCCCTTCAGTGTAAAATAGCTTAAAAGCTTCCGCGTATTTCTTTTTATCGGCCGCCACTTCTTCATAAGACGGCAGCACAAGCGCATCTTTATAGCCAGAAATATCTTTGGTAATTATCGCCGTGTTTGGGATCGGAAACCGGAGACTGAACGTCTCGGTTTCCTTGTTTTTTTGGAAACCGCGAAGTTCATTCGCAGGTTTCCAAAAATCATTTAATTGTTCTGCTATCCCCAGAATCCCCTTCTCCCCCATCCCATAGACCAGATAGTCCGCCTTAGCATCGAACAACAAAGAACGCCTGACCTTGTCATCCCAATAATCGTACTGGGCAAAACGCCGCAGGCTCGCTTCCACTCCGCCGAGCACGACCGGCGTGCCGGGGAAAAGAGCTTTAAGCTTATTTGTGTAAACTATTGAAGCCCGATCCGGGCGCTGGCCCGCTTCATTCCCCGGTGAATACATGTCGGTCCGGCGGACCTTTTTATCGGCGGTGTAATTGGCCACCATCGAATCGAGATTGCCGGCCGAGACCCCAAAGAACAATTTTGGTTTGCCAAGTTTTAGAAAATCATCATCTTTTTTCCAATCCGGCTGGGCAATGATGCCGACGGAAAAACCGTGGGACTCCAGATAGCGCGCGATGATAACCGGGCCAAAACTGGGATGGTCGATATAAGCGTCGCCGGACACCATGATAATGTCCAGCTGATCGATCCCGCGTTTTTTCAGGTCAGCTTTAGAAACCGGCAGAAAATCAGACATTTATATTGAGGATCTTGGTTTTGGGGAAACCGTTAAAGGTGGTCGCCGAACCGTTGGTATAGGCGCCGCAATTCTTGACATATAATAGATCGCCGATGTTGAGCTCCGGCAGCATCTCGGAGGTCGAAACGGTGTCCAGCGCGTCACAGGTCGGCCCTACGACCGCGCTGAGCCGCTTGTCGCCGCGCTTGAAGGCGTTAAAGTGGTACGGGATATGATCGAAGATCACGCCCGACAGCGTCCCGTAAACCCCATCGTTGACGTAATAGACCCATTTGTCGTCGCGGAATGACTTGCCGACCACTTCGACGATCAGCGTAGCGGCCGTGGCCACGATAAATCGGCCCGGCTCGGCCACGACGGAGATATTCTTGGGGAACAGGCGGTCGATCTCTTTGCGCAATTTCTTGGCCATCGCCTCAAAAGGCGGATCGATGCCGTCGTACGGCACGGGGAAACCGCCGCCGATGTTGAGCAGGCGCAGTTTATGGCCGCGCTGTTTGACCTCTTTAAAGATCTGTGACGAAGCTTCCAGGGCGTTGAGATAATTCTCAATGTTAGCGCATTGGCTGCCGACGTGGAAACTGATCCCCTCGACCGAGAGGCCCATCTCAAAAGCCTTTTCGATCAGGTTGGGCGCGTCGCCCGGCTCCACGCCGAACTTGCTGGACAGCTCGACGACCGAGCCGACGTTCTGCACCCGCAGGCGGCAAACCAGGCCGGCATCGGGACAATGTTCTTTGATCTTGTCCAGTTCGTACTGGTTGTCAAAGGTCATCAGAGTATTGTAATTTGCGATCTGCTTCAGCGTTTCGACCGGCTTGATCGTGTTGGCGACAATGATCTTGTCCCAGATAAAATCGTCCAGTTTCTTGCCGCGCAGTTTGCTGGGAATGTTTTCCAGTACCGCCTGGTATTCCTGGATCGAAGCAACGTCGTAGCCGCTGCCCAGCGCGTAAAGCGTCTGGATTATTTCCGGTACGGGATTGGCTTTGATCGCAAAATAGAGGTCGAGGCGCGGCAGGTGCTTGTGCAGTTTTTCGTAATTCGCCCTGATAACATCATGGTCGATAATGAAGAGCGGCGTCCCCTCTCTCTCGGCCAACTTCTTCAGTTTCGGTAAACTGATCATTATTTGACCAAAAAAGTCGTGAACTGCCAGACATCCTCGGGCTTCGGGGTCGGCATGTCAAACTTGGTGAACTTGGTGTTCAAATGCTTCAGCGGCGTCCAATCGACCGCCCGGGAAACGAACGGCTTGATAAAAGGGAGCGCTATTTTCAGTATTTCTTCGTGATCGAGATCGTCAGGCAGCAGCAAACCGCGCTTCGGGTTCTTGATCATCCAGATCGAGGCCGCCACGACCGAGATCGCCACCTGCAGGGTCGTCGCCTGCTGATGAGGCACCAGCTGGCGGGCGGTATGAATATCGAGCAGACTGCCGCACCACCAGGCAGTAAAATCGTGGCCCATCAGAAGAACGCCCAGCTGGTCTTCGCCGTCGATGATCTCGTCGGACATGATCCGCTGTTTCTCCTGCATATGGAACTGGCGCATCTCCAGCTCGTGCAGCGAATTGATCGCCGCATCGCTCGGGCAATACGCGTAGTGGACGGTCGGCCGGTAGATTGCCTTACCATCTTCCCAGACCGTCAGCCGGTCGGAAATGCTGAACGCCTCGCCGTGGCGGATGACCATGCCGGTCGTTTCGCCGCAAGGCACCCAGGAGTGGACCCAAGTCTTCATGCCGAGCGAGCGCAGGCAGATCTGGTTGCGCGGACCGGTCTCGTGAAAGAAAGCTCCCTCCGGCACGTATTTCTCGTGCGTGCCCCACCCCAGCTCCGCCGGGGCGACGCCTTCTTCATAAAAGCCCTCGATCGACCAGGTATTGACGAATTCGTTGACCTGTTTGGGCTGGTCGGTGATCTGCGTGTCGCGCTCGGAAATATGGATCACTTTGACCCCGGTCAGCATTGCCAGCTTGGGGAAATCTTTGACGGCCAAATATTCTTTAAGCTGAGGAACTCTTTTATCTTTCGGTTTGTCTTTAATGATCTTATTGGCGATATCGATCAGCGCTGTTTTGGTAAAATGGGAGACCAGGCCGGGATTGGCGCCGTGATCGACGACAGCGGTCGTCCCCCGGTTGTCGCCCCAGTCGTCCTTGATCATATTCCTGATCTCCATATGGCGGGCGTAAAGAGTGTATTTAGTCGGGTCGTTGCGCTGCGCGTCCATGTAGGGGTCCCATTCCTCGACGGAAGTGTTGACATAGAGGATTTCGTTCTCGCGGCACCAGGTGGTGATAGCGCGGCAGTCGATATTCCAGGCGAGATCGATAATTAAATCGCCGGGCCCGACGTATTTTTTTAGCAGGGTCTTATAGTTTTTTTCGGTGATCCGGTCGGAAACATAGCGGGCGCCTTTTTTCAGGGAATCTTTTACCCGCTTGCGGTTATCGACAAAATCCATGATCGTGACATTCTTGGGCGGTACGTCGATCAACCGCAGGACGAGCGGTATCGCGCACTGTGAAACCGAGCCGCAGCCGATGATCAGGATCTTACCATCGAATTTAACCTGTTTTTTCATCATTACCTCCGAAAAAATAATCCCATTTTCATTTTAACAGAGTAAAATATTTTGTCAATTAAATAATAGCGGGTGATATAATAACATCAAGCGCCCGTAGCTCAACTGGATAGAGTACCTGGCTTCGAACCAGATGGTTGGAGGTTCAAATCCTCCCGGGCGCAGTTCATTTTAGTAACGCTTTCAATTTTCTCAATGCCCTGCCGCGATGGCTGAGGCGATTCTTCATGGCCGGCGACATTTCTGCGAAAGTTTTCTTGTACCGGCGGGGCACAAAAACAGGGTCATAGCCGAAACCGTGCTTTCCCCGCATCTCGCGGGTGATCCGCCCGTGGCAAACCCCTTTCACTGTCCTAATCTTCCCCGACGGGTAAGCGATGGCAATAACACAAACAAATTTCGCGCTCCGAACCTGCCTGCCGGCAGGCAAGGCTCCACACTCCGAACTCATAACTTTTAAAAGTTTACCGCAGAGGTTTTTCGGCGTCGGCGGCTCGGCAAACCTGGCCGAGCGGACGCCGGGACTGCCGCCGAGGCAATCGACCATCAGGCCCGAATCATCGGCAATGGCTAACTGGCCGGGCAAAGGTTTGATCGCTTTGGCCTTTTTTATCGCGTTCGCTTCGAACGTTTTCCCATCCTCCTTGACCCTAATACCTAGTCCCTGGACCCTGGCCCCCTTCAGGATTTGCCTTATTTCACGCAGTTTATGCTGATTGGTCGTGGCAACTAATATTTCATCTATCATGTATCAACCTCAAATATTTTTGGGCATCGACATATTGGGGATTGACCTCAAGCGTCTTTTCCCAAAGGTCTTTCGCCTGCCCGATCCGGCCCTGCCTGGCATACAGCAGGCCCAGGTTAAAGAGCGCGTTATCATAAAGCGGATTGACCTTCAGTTCACTAATAAATTCGATCTCGGCGGCCGAGAGCTTGCCCTGATCCATGTAGATCAAGCCCAGATTGTTGTGGGCCATCGGCTCGGCGGGGTTGAGGTCGAGCGCCGCCCGGTATTCCGGCTCGGCTTTATCCGGCGATCCCTCTAAAAAATACATGGCGCCGAGATTGCGATGCGCCAGCGGCGAGTGCGGCGACGTCCTGACCGCGTTTTGCCAGAAACTGATCCGATCCGCGAAACTGCCGCTGTAAATTAAAGTTATTGATGAAAGAACGGCCAAGAGCAGCGTGCAATAGACCAAAGCCCCTCTCTTCCGGAGATTCAGATTTTTTACCGGCTCGATCTCCAGCAGCACCAGCAAAACGCCGATGATCGGTAAATACATCCGGTTTTCCAAGTGCGTCGGGATCACCGAAAAATTAATAATAAGGGACGGCAGGACAAAGAGCAGGGACCAAAACAGCCCGAAAAAAATAAAATTGTGACGCTTGTGTTTGGTTAAGAGCCAGCCCAGTCCAAGCAAACACAGCGAAAGGATACCGTAGACAAAAGAGGTATCGCGGATGGTCGGCAAAACCGACAGGTTAAAAGGCAAAAATATCTTGCCGAGGTATTGGACGGCGACCGGCAGGTTTTGCAATAATGACTTGCCTGTTTCTTCGACCGTCATCTTGAGCGGATTGGTCAGGACCGCCTGCCTCAGTAAAAACCAGGGGACCACCGCCGCCAGCCAGCCGGCCGCGAAAAGCCTTCCGTTAAAAGAAAAAAGTTTTTCCCTGGCAATAAAATGAAGATAAAAAAAGACCAGCGGGACCAGGACGATCGCCGCCTCTTTGGTCAACAGCGCGAGAAAAAATAAAACCAGATGCCCCCAATAATACGGCCAGCGCTTCGTCTCGATAAATCTGACAAAGCCGATAAAAGACGACAGAGTAAAGACCGCCAGCAGCAGGTCGTTGCGGCCCGGGATCCAGGCCACCGCGTCGGTCAAAAGAGGATGGACGGCAAAGACGAGCGAGAACAAGAAAGCCAGGTCTCTTTTATACTTAATATTAATGAAGAATAAAAACACCAGGCAGGAGACCAAAAGATGCAAAATCAAATTCGTCAAATGATAGGCCCAGGGAGCGGTGCCGCCCCATTGGGCATCCAGCATGAGAGAAAGCGTGACCAGCGGCCGGTAATAGGCCTC
>JAQUOB010000070.1 GCA_028717325.1 Candidatus Margulisiibacteriota bacterium | reverse complement strand
TGGTCAGGGCGGTGGCGCTCCAGCCGACCGACGGCCTGCGGCGCGGCACCGAGGTGACCGATCTTGAACATCCGATCTCGGTCCCGGTCGGACCGCAGACGCTGGGCCGGGTCTTTAACGTCCTGGGCGAGCCGATCGACGGCAAGGGCCCGATCGTTGATGCTCAAAGAGATCCGGTCCGGCGCGATCCGCCGCCGTTCCAGGAGATCGTGGCCCGTTCGGAGATATTTGAAACCGGGATCAAGGTCATTGACCTTTTGGCGCCTTACGTCCGCGGCGGCAAGACAGGTCTGTTCGGTGGCGCCGGCGTCGGCAAAACCGTTCTGATCATGGAGCTGATCCACGCGATCGCCAGCCAGCAAGCCGGCATCTCCGTTTTCGGCGGAGTGGGGGAGAGGACCCGTGAAGGCAATGACCTCTGGCTGGAGATGGGCGAATCAGGTGTACTGCCCAATACCGTGATGTGTTTCGGCCAGATGACGGAGCTGCCGGGCGCCCGGCTGATCGCCGGCAATTCCGCGCTGACCATGGCCGAGTATTTCCGCGACGTCGAGGGCAAGAACGTTCTCTTTTTCGTCGACAATATTTTCCGCTTTGTGCAGGCTGGCGCGGAGGTTTCCACTCTGTTGGGCCGGATGCCTTCGGCGGTCGGTTATCAGCCGACGCTGGCGGCCGAGGTCGGCCGTTTTGAAGAGCGGATCGTTTCAACCAAGAAAGGATCCATCACGTCGGTCCAGGCGGTCTACGTCCCGGCCGACGATATTACCGATCCGGCGGCGGCCGCGACCTTTGCCCACCTCGACGCGACGACGGTACTGTCGCGCTCGCTGGTGGAAATGGGGATCTATCCGGCGGTCGATCCTCTGGCCTCGACTTCCCGTCTCATGGACCCGAACATCCTGGGTGAAGCTCACTATTCGACGGCGCGGCGTGTCCAGCTGATCCTGCAGCGTTATAAAGAACTGCAGGACATCATCGCGATCCTGGGCGTCAACGAACTGCCGGAAGAAGACCAGGTCCTGGTCGGCCGGGCGCGCAAGATCCAGCGCTTCCTCTCCCAGCCTTTCTTCGTTTCCGAAAAGTTCACGCAGATACCGGGCCGCAGCGTTAAGCTGGAAGACACGATCAAAGGTTTTTCCCAGATCATTTCCGGGCAGGCCGACGATCTGCCGGAACAGGCTTTCTATATGGTCGGCACGATCGAAGAGGCGCGCGAAAAAGCGAAAAAGGGATGAAAACTTTTACGCTGGAGATAAAGACGCTGGAAAAACGGATCTTTCTTGACCGTGTCCTTCGTCTAACGGCGGCGGCGGTTGACGGCGAGGTAGGGATATTGCCCGACCATGCCAGGTTCGCCTCGGTCTTAAAACCGGGGACCCTGCGCTACGCACTGGAAAGCGGCGAAGAGAGGAAAACCGAGATTGGCGAAGGCTTTCTGATAGTCAACAAGAATTTGGTTTCGGTCTTGGTTAAAAGATAATTACAAAATTGTCGTTTTAAACAAAAAGAAGAAACAAAATAGTAGTTTAAACCTCTAATAGATTTCCCGCTCCCATTATCCTTAAGCAATATTTGTCGTTTTTATCATAAAAACATCCAGCGAATAAATGATCCATCAAACCGGAAGAAGTGGTAATAAATTTGCTATATTTTAAGTAAGTCTCTCGACTTCGCTCGAGACAAGGAGGAAAAGCAATGACGACCAAAGAAGATGTATTAAAGGCGGTCAAGGACAACGGTGTTGAGTTCATAAGATTATGGTTCACTGATATTAATGGCATTCTAAAAAGCTTTGCGATCGGTCCCGATGAACTGGAGGGGGCGCTGACGCAGGGGATGGGCTTTGACGGTTCGTCGATCACCGGCTTCCAATCGATCGAAGAATCGGACATGATCGCCATGGCCGACCCAAACACTTTCGCGATCCTGCCCTGGCGGCCGGAAGATAAACCGGTGGCGCGCATGATCTGCGACGTGCTGCAACCGGGTGTCGGCACTCACAAGCCGTACGAGGGCGATCCCCGCTATGTTTTGAAGAGAGCGCTGGAAAAAATGAAAAAAATGGGCTTCGATCATTTTTACGTCGGGCCCGAACTCGAGTATTTCTACTTCAAAGATTCCAAGGGGACCGAGATCCTGGACGAGGGCGGCTATTTTGACCTGACGCCGCTGGACATGGCTTCCAACCTCCGCCGCGACACGGTTTTTGCCTTGAGAAAGCTTGGCATCGTGGTCGAATACAGCCATCACGAAGTCGCGCCCAGCCAGCACGAGATCGATATGCGCTACAATGACGCCTTGCCGATGGCCGACAACACCGTTACCTATCGGTTAACCGTCAAAGAGATCGCTTCGGCTAACGGCGTTTACGCCACTTTTATGCCCAAGCCGATCTTCGGCCAGAATGGTTCCGGGATGCACTGCCACCAGTCGCTGTTCAAAGGAAAAAACAACGCCTTCTTTGACGCCAATGACAAGTATCAATTGTCGGCGGTCGGGAAATCTTATATCGCCGGGATCTTAAAGCACGCGCCCGAAATTAGTTCGATCCTGGCTCCCTGGGTCAATTCCTATAAGCGGCTGGTCCCCGGTTATGAGGCGCCCGTTTATATCGCCTGGTCGCGTAGGAATCGCTCGGCGCTGATCCGAGTCCCGGGTTACCAGCCGGGCAAGGAAGCGGCGACCCGCATGGAACTGCGCTGTCCCGATCCTTCGGGCAATCCCTATCTGCAGTTTGCCGTGATGCTGCAGGCCGGCTTGAAAGGCATCGAAGAAGGCTACAAATTGCCTGAGCCGATGGAGTTGAACCTGTATCATCTCACCGACGAAGAACGAGCGGAGCGCGGCATCAAGTCGCTGCCGGCCAGCTTGGGCGAGGCGATCAATATCACCGAAAAGAGCGAACTGGTCAGGGAAGCTCTGGGCGATCATTGCTTTGAGCGTTTCATCGCCATCAAGAAGCAGGAATGGGATGAATTCAGGATCCAGGTGACGGAGTACGAGCTCAAGAAATATCTGCCCATACTATAATGTAAGGATCTGATAAAAATGGGCGAACCCTGGTGTTTGCCCATTTTTTTAGCTTCAGATGCACAAAAAATAGGCATTTAACATGAATTTAGACAAAGATGTTTTTGAGTTAAGCGATCTATTCATCAGAGAGCACGAGGGTCAGCTGTATCATGCCCTGGTTGAATCTCTGGAAAAGCCGCTGATCAGCCGGGTACTGGAGCAAACGGCCGGCAACCAGTTGCAAGCGGCCCGGATTTTAGGTATAAATAGGAATACTTTAAGGTCGAAAATAAGGAAACTCGGTATTTATGTACGATAGTCTTAAAACTCAAGGACTTTATGATCCCCGCTATGAACACGATAGCTGCGGGGTCGGGTTCGTGGTCGACATCAAAGGCCGGCGGTCGCATGCTATTGTCGAACAGGGTCTTCAGGTCCTCAACCGGCTGGCCCATCGCGGCGCGGTCGGTGCCGATCCGAAGACGGGGGACGGCGCCGGGATACTTATCCAGATCCCCCATGATTTTTATGCCAAGACCATAAAACTGCCCAATCCCGGTGCTTATGGGACCGGCCTGGTTTTTCTGCCGCCCGATCCTCGAGAAAGAAGTTCATGTCAGGATATTATTGCCGGGATCGTGGCAGATGAAGGGCAGGTTTTTCTCGGCTGGAGGGACGTGCCGGTCGATGATTCCGAGATCGGAGTTTCAGCCAAGGCAACTCAGCCTTTCATCGGACAACCTTTTATTGTTAAAGGCAAAGGGATCAATACTCAGCTTGATTTTGAAAAAAAACTTTATTCGATCCGGCGCAGGATCGAAAAAAAGATCAAAGCCAAAGGATTTTATATCACCAATCTGTCTTCGCGCACCATCACTTACAAGGGTTTGCTCATGCCCGGCCAGGTGCGAAGTTTTTTCCCGGATCTCATGGAGCCGGAAGTGAAAAGCGCGCTCGCGCTCGTCCATTCGCGTTACAGTACCAACACTTTCCCGACCTGGGACCTGGCCCAGCCCTTTCGCTTTCTGGCCCATAACGGCGAGATCAATACCCTGCGCGGCAATATCAACTGGATGAAGGCGCGCGGCTTCGACGTGATCGTGCCGGGCGGCAGCGACTCCGCCTCGCTCGACAACGTTCTGGAACTGCTAGCGCTTTCGGGCCGCTCCCTGCCACACGTGATGATGATGCTCATCCCCCAGGCCTGGGAACACAACCGGCAGATCAACAAAAAGATCAAGGATTTTTATCAATATCATGCCTGTTTCATGGAGCCGTGGGACGGCCCGGCCGCCATCGCTTTTACCGACGGGACAAGAGTGGGCGCCGTCCTTGACCGCAACGGTTTGCGGCCGGCCCGCTACATTGTGACCGGCGATGGGTTGGTGGTCATGGCCTCGGAAGTCGGCGTGCTCGACATCGCGCCCGCCTCGATCATAACTTCGGGCCGGCTCGAGCCGGGCAAGATCTTTTACGTCGATACGGAACAGGGCCGGATCATTAATGACGACGAGATCAAAGAACAGATCGCTTCCCAACAGCCCTACGGCGACTGGCTGGGAAAAAATCTCGTTGACCTGGAAAAACTGCCGCGGGTCGGCTTTACTCCGGAGAGCTCGACGGATCTCACGCGTCTGCTTAAGGCCTTCGGTTATTCCCGCGAGGACCTGAAATTTATCCTCAAGCCGATGGCCGAAAAAGGCAAGGAGCCGGTCGGTTCGATGGGCGACGACACGCCGCACGCCGTCCTGTCGCTAAAATCGCGACTGCTGTTCCATTATTTTAAACAATTGTTCGCGCAGGTGACCAACCCGGCGATCGATCCGATCAGGGAAGAGCTGGTGATGAGCCTGGAGAGCTATCTTGGTTCGCAAAAAGAGATCCTCAAAGAAACCCCGGAACACTGCCGCAAGCTGAAGCTCAAACGGCCGATCATCAGCAACGAAGAGCTGGCAAAGATCAGGACCGTGCAAAAAAAAGGCTTTAAAACGAAGCAAGTTTCCCTGTTGTTCAAGGCCGATGAGAAAAATTTCATGAAACGACTCGACGAGGTCTGTCGCGAAGCCGCGGCCGCGATCGAAGAGGGCGATACTTTTATAATTCTCAGCGACCGGGGCGTCGATAAAAAGCACGCGGCCCTGCCTTCGCTTTTGGCCGCCGGAGCCGTTCATCATTATCTGATCGACCGGGCGATGAGGACGCGGGCGGCGATCATCGTTGAGAGCGGAGAGCCGCGCGAGGTCCATGATTTTGCTCTCCTGTTCGGCTACGGGGCCGACTGCGTCAATCCTTATCTGGCTTACGAAGCGATCGGCCTGCTGGCCGGCCGGGGCGATATCGTGCTCGACGCGCTGACCGGCCGGGAGAATTTTCGCCACGCCGTCGACCACGGCCTCTTAAAGATCCTCTCAAAAATGGGGATCTCAACGCTCAACAGCTACCGCGGCGCCCAGATCTTTGAGGCGCTGGGCCTCGGCCGGGATGTTGTCGACCGCTGTTTCACGGGCACCGCTTCCCGGCTCGGCGGCGCCGATCTCTTAACGATCGCCAAAGAAACTTTAATGCGCCACCGCGAGGCCTTTCCGGCCGGTGTCTTTGAGGAGCCGGTTTTTTCGACCGGCGGGGTCTACCAGTGGAAGCGGGACGGCGAATTCCATCTCTGGAATCCGGACAGCATCGCGGCCCTGCAGGACGCGGTGAGAAAAGAGGATTACGGCCGGTTCAAAGATTTTTCCCGGTTGATCGACGACCAATCGACGCATCCGACGACACTGCGCAGTCTGTTAAAATTTAAAGCGACCGCTCCGATCCCGATCGATCAGGTGGAACCGGTGGAAAATATCGTTAAAAGATTCGTGACCGGGGCGATGAGCTTCGGCTCGATCAGCCGCGGCGCCCACGAAACGCTGGCTGTGGCCATGAACCGGCTCGGCGGCAAGTCGAATACGGGTGAGGGTGGCGAAGATCCGGCCCGCTTTGCGCCGCTCGGCGGCGGCGATTCCAAGCGCAGCGCCATCAAACAGGTGGCCTCGGGACGTTTCGGCGTCACGGCCAACTATCTGACCAACGCGGACGAACTGCAGATCAAGATCGCGCAGGGAGCCAAACCCGGCGAGGGCGGCCAGTTGCCCGGCCATAAGGTCAGCGCCATCATCGCCCGGATACGCTACACGACACCCGGCGTCACGCTGATCTCACCGCCGCCGCACCACGATATTTATTCGATCGAGGACCTGGCCCAGTTGATCTTCGATCTTAAAAATGTTAATCCGCGGGCCAGGATCTCAGTCAAACTTGTTTCGGAGGTCGGCGTCGGCACGGTCGCGGTCGGTGTGGCCAAGGGGCACGCCGACATGATCCTGATCTCCGGCGGCGACGGCGGCACCGGCGCTTCGCCGCTCAGCTCGATCAAACATGCCGGCTTGCCCTGGGAGCTCGGATTGTCCGAAACGCACCAGACACTGGTGCTCAACGATCTGCGCGGCCGCGTCCGGCTGCAGACCGACGGCCAGATCAGGACCGGCCGCGATGTCGCCAT
>JAQUOB010000069.1 GCA_028717325.1 Candidatus Margulisiibacteriota bacterium | reverse complement strand
AGCCGGCAATCACCGTCAGTTTATCGATCGTCCAGACCGCGCCCAACCCCAAAAGCACAGTCATCGCTGCTAGAAAACCGGCGCCCAGGTTCATTGATAGCGGAACTTCTTCGGCCAACTCGGCCTTACGGCTCCTGGGCCGGGCCAGAAAAGTTATCCCGAAGGCTTTGACAAAACAGGCAGCCGCCAACCCGCCGGTCAGCGCCAGCGCCGCGGCGGTCAGCGCCAGGAATAATTTTAGGCCGCCCGTCACCGCCAGAGCGCCGAGGAACAGGACGATCAGCGTCAGCCACTCACTGACAAAACCGTTGAAGGGGGGCAGAGCGGAGATCCCCATGGCTCCGACCAGGAAAAAGCCGGCGGTCCAGGGCATCTTCTTGATCAGCCCGCCGAGTTTTTCCATATCACGAGTCCCGGTCGCTTTATAGACGCTGCCGGCGGCGAGAAAGAGCAGCCCTTTAAAGACCGCGTGATTAATTAAATGGTAAAGCCCGGCGCACAAAGAAAGAACAGCCAGTGCCGGCAAGCCGAGCTTGATGAACAGCATCGAGCCCCCCACCCCCATCAGGATGATACCGATGTTCTCAACGCTGTGGTAGGCTAGCAAAGTCTTGAGATCGTGTTCGATCAGCGCGTAGATGACGCCGACCAGTGAAGAAATAATGGCAATGACCAGAATAGCAACACCCCACCAGATCGCATTGACTCCCAGCACAAAAATAACGAAACGGATCAAGCCGTAGATCGCCGTTTTGATCATGACGCCCGACATCAGGCTGGAGATATGGCTGGGCGCCTGCGGGTGAGCGTAAGGCAGCCAGATATGGAGCGGCACGATCCCGGCTTTGGTGCCGAAGCCGATCAGGAGCAGTACAAAGATCAGGTCTTTGGCCCCTCCCGGCATGGTCGCCAAAGCCTGCTTCATGACCAGCAGGTCAAAAGAACCGCAATATTTATACATCAGAAAAATGGCGGCTACGAGAAAGGCGGTCCCGGCTTGAGTCATGGCAATATAGATCGTAGCGGCCGTGACCGATTTCTCGCCGTCACCCTCAAAAAAGATCAGTAAATAAGACAGGAGAGACATTGTCTCCCAGGCGATCAGAAAGACGATGGCGTGCCTGACGCTGACGACCAGGAGCATGGCAAGGATAAAAACGACGGCGGCGGCCTGGCCGAGAATAAGCCGGCCGATAGAATGTTTACCTTTGAGATAACCGAGCGAAAACAGCATGGCAGGCAGCGATATCAGTAATACCGTTGCGATAAAAAAGAAAGATAAAGGGTCCAAAAACAGATCCAGGCGTAAACCCAGTAACCCGGCCATTAGCAGCACTCTTTTCTAAAGCAAGATCAATTCACTCGCGGCAATCGGGGAATTGTATTTATTATCTTACACCCGGGGAACCGACCTGTCAAATTATCGACGGATAAATCGATTTCTTTGCTCTAAGGTGAGAGTATCGAGTGCAGTGTGCCAGCCGGTTCGGTGCCGTAATAACAACGGTATTTGGCCGTCCCCGACACGGGAACGACATCGGGATCGAGGATCGAAGTAACGGAGCCGGACGGGTCGACGATGTCGCCCGATTCAAGGCTAAAGCTGCGGCCGTCCGTTGAGCTGGCCCGGCGCAGGCGCAAACTGCCGATCGAGGTGCCGGCCGGCGGCGTGGTGAAATAAAGCTTATAGGTCGTGCCCGAGATCAGTACCACGTCGGGATCGTTGGTCTGTCCGCCATAAGAGCCGCTGATCGAGATCTCCCCTTCCTTGGTCCAGGTCGCGCCGTTATCGGTCGAGGTGGCCGAGTAGATACGGCTGGTCGTCGCGCCGTACACATAGTACATCCGCAAGGTGGTGTCATTGATATAGATCAGGTCCGGGACCGAAACAAAGTCGTCAGCTTCTCCCGTCAGCACCGCGCCGCCGACATAAGGCCCGCCTTGAAAAGTAAAATTGATCCCATCGTTGGAGGTGGCGCGATAAAGGCGTTCTGTTGAGGACAGGGGGACCTGAACCCCGTAGATCATCAAAAAAGTCCCGTTCTTTAAACAAATGACCGAGGGATTGGTGGCGCCGGAACTGCTCACGCCGGTAAAAACTGGCGCCGTCCAGTCCAGCCCGTTGGTGGAAGTGTCCGTCCAGATGCCCCCCGTGCCCGTAAAATACTGACGATACGTCCCTTCGGGGGTTATGATCGTACAGGTAGAGGTGACCGGTTTCGGCGTGCCCGCCCAGGTCATGTCCTGTTCCGTCCAGCCGCTGGTAGTTGTCGTAGTGGTGGAAGTGGTCGTCGTTGTCGGCACGGTTGTCGACGTAACCGTTGCCAGAGGCGTGTCGGTCGATGACTGTGACGATCCGCAGCTATAAAGGACCGCTGTCAAACTAAAAAGTATTGATAAATAAATAAAATATTTCATGACTTTTCCCCCTTGCGCTTTTACCGCAAAATAGCATACCATATAGGCGACTTTTATTAAATAATCTTCAGAGGAAATTTGACCCGTCTGCTATAATGGAAACATGTCAAAGATCATCAATATAGCGATAATCGCCCATGTCGACCACGGCAAGACCACCCTGACCGACCATCTGCTGCGCCAGGGCGGCGCCTTCGGCGAGCGCGACGAGATCCCCGAACTGGCCATGGACTCGAACGAGCTCGAGCGCGAGCGCGGCATCACCATCCTGTCCAAAAATTGCTCTATACATTATAAAGACATCAAGCTCAACATCGTCGACACGCCCGGCCACGCCGATTTCGGCTCCGAGGTCGAGCGCGTCCTCAAAATGGTCGACAGCGTCCTGCTCCTGGTCGATGCCAAGGAAGGCCCGATGCCCCAGACCAAATTCGTCCTGTCCAAATCGCTCAAGCTCGGCCTGCGCCCGATCGTCGTCATCAACAAGATCGATAAGGTCGACAAAGCCGGCAACCGCGCGCACAAGGTCATCGACCTGATCTTTGACCTGTTCGTCAAGCTCGACGCCACCGATGAACAGCTCGACTTCCCGGTCGTCTATTCCATCTCGCGCGAAGGGGTCGCCATGAAAGAGTTCACCGACGAGCGAAAAGACCTTGGCCCGCTCTTTGATGCCATACTCAAACACGTCCCACCCTATCCCGATAAAAGCGCCCAACCGCTCCAGCTGCAGGTCACCAACCTGGCCTATGACGACTACGTCGGCCGGATCGCCATCGGGCGCGTGACCGGCGGTCGGCTGGAAAAGAACATGAACATCGTGGTTTGCCGGCGCGACGGCTCGATCGTCCCCGGCAAGATCAGCAAACTCTCGATCTATGAAGGGCTAAAACAATTAGAAGTAAATTCGGTCGAGTGCGGCGATATCGCCGCGATCGCCGGCATCACCGACATTACGATCGGCGAAACGATCTGCACCGCCGAAACTCCTCTGCCGATGACACTTTTACAAATAGACGAGCCGACGCTCAATATGGAATTCCTGGTCAACAACTCGCCCTTCGCCGGCCGCGACGGCAAATACGTGACCAACCGGCACTTGAGGGAGCGGCTGGACCGCGAACTGCAGACCAATGTCGGCCTCAAAGTCGAAGATATCGGCGGCGCCGAGGGTTTCCGGGTCTCCGGCCGCGGCGAGCTCCACCTTTCGATCCTGCTGGAGCAGATGCGCCGCGAGGGCTACGAGGTCCAGGTCTCACAGCCTAAGGTTATCTTTAAGACCGTCCACAGCGAACAGATGGAGCCGATCGAACAGGCTATCATCACCGTACCCGATGAATTCGCCGGTATCGTGATCGAGAGCATGGGCAAGCGCCGCGGCGAAATGCAGGAGATGTCGTCGCGCAACGGAACGACGACGCTGGTCTACATGGTGCCGACCCGCGGCCTGCTCGGTTTCAGGGCGGCTTTCATCATGGACACCAAGGGCGAAGGCCTGCTGCACCACGCTTTTGCCCGTTATGAGCGGATGAAAGGCGAGATCTCTAAACGGCAAAACGGAGTGCTGGTCTCCGGCAACTTCGGCAAGACCGCATCCTACGCGCTTGATAACCTGCAAGATCGGGCCAAGTTATTCGTCAGTCCGGGGATCGAAGTTTATGAGGGTATGATCGTGGGTGAGAACGCCCGCAGCATGGACATGACCGTCAATCCGACTAAAGAGAAGAAGCAGACCAACATCCGCTCGGCCGGCGCCGACGAAGCGATCAAGCTGACCCCGCCGATCAAGCTGACGCTCGAGCAGGCGCTGGAATTTATCGACGACGACGAATTAGTGGAAGTAACCCCTCATAACATCCGCTTGAGGAAGAAAATGCTGACGGAGCATGAGCGATCGAGGAATCGATAAGCTACATCCCCGGCAGCATCCCGCCCATTCCGCCGGTCAGCTTCGACATTTTCCTGGCCATGTCTTCTTTGGCGGTTTTCATGCCGCGATTGACCGCGTCCTTGACCGATGACTCGATCCGCCGGTGATCGGTCATCTCCTCGGGAATAGTCAGTTCTTTGATCTCCATCTCCCCGTTGATCACGACTTTAACCCCGTTCGCTTCGGATTCGTAGCGTGCTCTCGACATCTCGTCCTTCAACTGCTTCGCTTGCTTGATCATCTCGCCCATCTTGCCCAAATTTCCAAACATGTTCATTGGTGTTGCCTCCGGCAGTAATTATATCAAATTTGGCGGCAAACGGTCAGGCGGTTCGATCGACTGGTCGATAGCACCGGGAAAGCCTTCGATCAGCCCGAGCTTTTTCCCGCCGACTAGCCGCGTTCTTGCCTGATCGGCGTAACATAAGACCAGGACGTTGTTTTCGCGGCGTATAAATTTAAAATAGTAGAGCTCGCCTTCTTTTAACGGCACCAGCGATGAAGACCTCAAGACAAATCTCTCTCCGCGCATTTGCATGAAGGAGACCCCGTCTTTTCTGGCCCGTTTGCTGAAAGCGTAGTCAGTGATCTCCGGCCGGCCGCCAAACAATTTTATAAAAATGCCCTTATCAAAATCGGCCGCGTTGCCGGCCAGGTCCTTACCCAGGTATTCGACCCGGCTTTCGCTTAACTGATAGATACTGATCCGTCCGTTGTAATGGAAATAGGCTTGCGCCGAATCGGCCGCGCGCTTTAAGACCAGCTCTCCCTTGATGATCCGTCTTGCGCCGTCATAGAGATTGACCGCCGGCCTTAGCGCCGGCATGGTCAGCGTGTTGTCGGAAAAGGTCTGCCAGGCCAGACTGTCCGGGTCGGGCAATTGATTGCCGGCCGGGTCAGCCAGCCAGCTCAGGAAGGCGTCGCGCCAGTCGGGATCTAATAGCTCCGACCAGATCGGAGCGACATGCAGCGTGTCGCATTTTAAATTGTCGTCCCTGGAAAAGATAAAAAATGATCTGGCGGCCGCTCTCTCTGTCAGGCCGAATTCGCCGCTCAGCCCAGTCAGTTCCGAATCGGAAATAAATATCTTGTGGACGTTCCGGTCTAACTTGGTCTTCAACCTGATATAAATGAAGGGGATGGCACAAATCCTGTCCTTGACCCTGATCCCGTCAGCCGACAACCCGTAGATCGAACTGCCGAACTCGCCGCCGGTCTGCCGCACCGCTGCCCTGGTCACGTGCAGGCGTGGCGAGGCATCAACTCCTTTGAGCATCTTCAGCGTGAAATAATGATCGGGCGTTCTTACCCCGCCGGAATATAAGGCCGTTTTCAATTAGGCACCTCAATCGTTTTATCGGCGGGAGAAGCTCCAAATTTCAGAGGAAAGAAAAGAATTTGATGTCCGTTTTCACCCTGGCGGCCAGGAAAAATCGCGCCCGCCCAATAAATGTATATGCAGATGATGAACGGCCATGCCGGCCGCCCGGCCGGTATTGATGACGGTCCGGAAGCCGGTCTTGTCGATGCCGCGCTCGGCCGCCAGCTGGTTCACCACTTTAAAAATATCGGCCAGCACCGAGTAATCTTTGACGTCGGCCAGCGTCGCCACGTGTTCTTTGGGAATGACCAGGATATGGGTCGGCGCCTGCGGCGCTATGTCATTGAAAGCGAGAACCTTGTCGTCTTCGTAAACAACGCTCGCCGGTATTTCTTTGTTCGCTATCTTACAGAACAGACAGTCTTTCATTAATATCTTACTTTCAACTCCACGATCCGGTGGTTGCCCGTATCGGCCACGTAGAGCCGGCCCTTCTTGCCCAGGCTGATCCCCAGCGGCCCGCTAAACTCGCCCGGGCCGTAGCCCTTCCGGCCGAAAGCCAGTAAAAACCGGCCGCTTTTCGTAAAGAGACAAACGCGGTTGTTGCCCGTGTCGGCCACGTAAATAAATTTATCGTCAACGGCCACCGACTGGGGATTGCTCAATTCGCCCGGGCCGTCGCCGAATTGGCCGAACGCGAGCACCGGCCGCCCGTCAAAATCGAATTTCTGGATCCGGCTGTTGCCGGTGTCGGCCACGTACGTATTGCGGTCGCGGTCGACCGCCACGTCCATCGGATGGTTAAAGAAGCCCAGCCCAACGCCGAAGCCCCCGATCTCGCCCAAAAAACCGCCCTGGTCGTTGAATTTCACGATCCGGTCGTTGCCCGAATCGGCTACGTAAAGGTTGCCG
>JAQUOB010000068.1 GCA_028717325.1 Candidatus Margulisiibacteriota bacterium | reverse complement strand
GGTCGGTATCGATATTGTTGCCGAATTTCCAGGCTTTGCCTTTCATAATACCCATATTTTAGCACTTTCGAAAGCCCCTTGAAAGTGAAATTTTAGCCATTTTTTGCCGATAAATATACGAGGCAAGTATCAATGAGTACTTTAGGTATCAGCGCTACAGCGATCAATATCAACTCCGCTTCAAAAACGCGAAGAACGCCAGTTGTCGGATATACCCCTTTAAAAATATCTGCCGGGCAGAGTATCGGCCGTTTTGTGATCGATAAGAAGATCGGCCAGGGGGGCTTTGGTGAGGTCTGGAGAGCAAAAGATCAGCTGGGCCGGTTTTTCGCTTTGAAATTCGATCATTTGCAGGCCGAATGCGATTTCGATCAGGAGGCGGCGGCTTTTGAACAAATCCAGGCCAATGGCGGTCATGCCACGATCATTTCGTTCCTGGGAAAAGAGAAAGATGGCGATCTTTCTTATCGGATCTTTGAATATGTCCAGCGGGAGAATCTGCTCTCTCATTTAGGCGGGGTCGTGGAAGCTGAAGGGCGAGGACTGTCGTTTACCCAATCCTTGACCTACTTAAGACAAATTGCTGGCGGGGTTCAATTTTTGCACGGCATCGGTTTGCTGCACAATGATCTAAAACCCGACAACATTTTGATCGTGGATGACCGCGAGCTGAAAATTATCGATTTCGGCGCGGCCACTCCTTATCCGGCCGGTCTTTACGGCGGCACGCCTATGTTTTCTTCTCCCGAAAAATTATTTATGCATCAGATCGACCGGCGCTCGGACATCTTCTCTCTGGGCATAATCTTTTATTATATGTTGACGAGAGAGCACCCGTTTGCCAGCCAAACGATTGCCGATACAAAAGCGGTTGCCAATATCCAGTCGGGTAAAATATCTTTAGGCCTCTATTCCCTGCCCAAAGAAATCAGGTCGCTGGTCAGCCGGCTGCTGGCGCATCGGCCGGAGGACAGGTTCCAAACCTGTGATGAAATGATCCGGGCGATCGATCATGCCATAGAAACCGCGCCCAAAGCGGAAACAATCTGGCAGGCCTGGATGAGAAAAGCGACCAGGTTGGCGGAACGGCTGCTTTATCGCTTCGCAGACCTCAAGCAAAAATACCTCCACCGCAAAATCGGTTGAAATTTCTGCCGCATTATCCCGAAAAAGTATGCGGGAGAAAACAATGCCGGCAATTATAACAGAAGCACAGCCCCGTGGCTTTATTAACTCAAAGATCGGTCACTATCGGATCAGGCCTTCTCAAGGAGGTCTGACCCCCCTCACCAGTATTGAAAAGAGGATCAATTGTTCCGATAATATTGCCGCGTCTTCTAACAGGGAAATTCACAGCGTGACGACGCCCGAAGAGTTCCAAAATGCCCGGCCGTCGATGGATTTTATCCATCGGCTTTTGATCGACAAAGATCAGGCGGTAATTTTGAAACCGGATCAATGGCCGCTAAATTTGATCAAACCTTTCCGGGCGGCCGGCGAGCGATATCTTCGCGACTTGATCGGCTGCGTCAGCGATATACTTTTTGCGCTGGGGATCGAAAGTGAGGAGAATGACGGCAAGCTGTACTGGGCGCACGGCTTTGAAGCGAGCATGGTTGTGGACGAGCCCCGACAAATCCCGGCCAGGACGGTCTTCTTGAATACTGCTGATCCGCGCGGGATTTTAATCCCCCCCGATCATTTTCATTGGAGCTTAAGCTGGTTGGTCGGCAGAATAAAGATCGGAGAGCTGGCGATCGCCAAGGGGCTGCCGGTTGAACGGGCGACGGAACGGGTCCGTGATTGTTATGCTCAGAGTTATCAGCGCCGGCTGACTTTTGACCTTTTAACTTTTTTGGTACAGGACGATGAATTTAAGAACGGTCCCACTTCCCAACTTTTTGAAAAATACATCGCCGCCTTTGACGGGCGAATCAAATACTGTTATACCCAAATGTCCAGAGAAGAGACAAATACTTTAACCGACTTGGAAGAATTTGATAAAAAAACCGCACTGGTCAAGTGTTGATACTAAAGATCTTCCGGACTGCCGATGTAGCCCAAAACCGCGCTGGCCGCCGCCACCGCCACGTTAGAAAGATAAACTTCTGATTTAGGATGTCCCATTCTGCCCACAAAATTCCTGTTCGTCGTCGCGATCGATCGTTCGCCTTCCGCCAGAATTCCCATATGCCCGCCCAAACACGGCCCGCACGTCGGCGTCGAGACCGCCGCTCCGGCTTTGATGAATATTTCAGTTAATCCTTCTTTTATCATTTGCAGTTCGACTTGCTGGGTCGCCGGCAAAATGATCAAGCGCAGATCGGGATGAACTTTTTTTCCCTTCAATATTTTTGCCGCAACTCTCATATCTTCGATCCGCCCGTTGGTGCAGGAGCCGATCACCGACTGATCGAGCTTGATGTGACGGCTCTGGCTGACTGGATGGACGTTGCTCGGCAGGTGAGGATAGGCGATCTGCGGTTCGATCGCCGAGACGTCCCAGTCGTAAATCTTTGCATACTCCGCGTCTTTGTCAGAATCAAATAACGGGTAACGTGTAACGTGTGCTTTTTTCAAATAGTCCTTTGTTTTTTCGTCGACTTCGAAAATGCCGTTCTTGCCGCCGGCTTCGATCGCCATATTGGCCATGGTCAAGCGTCCCTCGACCGAGATATTGCTGATGACCGGCCCGGTGAACTCCATTGACATATAGCGCGCCCCGTCGACGCCGATCCGGCCGATCGTGTAGAGGATCAGGTCTTTGGCCTCGACCCACTTATTAAGCTTGCCGCGAAAGATGAACTTTAATTGCTCCGGCACTTTAAACCAGACCTCGCCGGTGGCCATGGCGGCTGCCATGTCGGTCGAGCCGACACCGGTCGAGAAGGCGCCCAGAGCGCCGTAAGTGCAGGTATGGGAATCGGCACCGATGATCAGATCGCCGGGCCTGATCGCGCCCATTTCGGGCAGCAGCGCATGTTCAACCCCCATGCAGCCGATCTCAAAAAAGTTGACGATGCCGTATTTGTGCGCGAATTTGCGCATCATCTTGACCTGTTCGGCTGATTTAATGTCCTTTGCCGGTGTGAAATGATCGGGTACCAGATATATCTTCTTTTTATCGAAAACTTTGCTGACGCTGATCTTTTCGAATTCCTTGATCGCCGTCGGGGCGGTAATGTCGTTGCCGAGCACCAAGTCGACTTTGCAATTGATCAGTTCGCCGGGTTGGACGGTTTTCTTGCCGGCGTGTTTGGCTAATATCTTTTGTGAAATTGTCTGTGCCATATGAAAATACTATCAAATTTGTGATATAATTTCAAATTATGGCGGATAAGAAAATATTCATTGCGGTTGTCGGGGAAAGCCACGCTTCACCGGAGATCGCCAAGCTGGCTGAAGAAGTGGGAGCTGAAATAGCTAAAGCCGGCGCCGTTCTTGTTTGCGGCGGATTAAAAGGGGTTATGGAAGCGGCAGGCAAGGGCGCTAAAAGTGCCGGTGGCACAACGATCGGCATTTTACCCGGTAGCCGCCGGGAAGACGCCAATCCTTATATAGATTATCCGATCATCACCGGCATCGGTTATGCGAGAAATAAACTGGTCATCAAAACGGGCCACGTGGTGATAGCCGTCGGGGGC
This sequence comes from Candidatus Margulisiibacteriota bacterium, assembly GCA_028717325.1. Taxonomy (GTDB): domain Bacteria; phylum Margulisbacteria; class WOR-1; order O2-12-FULL-45-9; family XYB2-FULL-48-7; genus JAQUOB01. Next base: position 2,959 of record JAQUOB010000068.1, on the reverse strand, counting down.
TCTTACGGGACATTATCGGAGATCGCGTTTGCTCTGGGTTATAAAATCCCGGTTGTCGGGCTCAATACCTGGCAGATGATCCATCATAACGGCCAGATGGACAAAGAAGTACATCGCGTCAATACCGCCAAAGAAGCTGTCGTGATAGCTATGAAACTAGCTCGCGAAGCCAAGCCGATCGAGCCGCCCGAATTCCAAAAATAATGACCACTCAACGCCAGTCCGCTTTAAAGGGCGAGATCACTCCGCAAATGGAAGAAGTGGCGAGGGACGAGGGAAGAGGGACGGAGGATATCCGCGTCGGGGTCGCCCAGGGCGTCATTGCTATCCCTTTCAATCCGCTCCATAAAAACTGCAAAGCCACCGGCATCGGTCGCGGTCTGAAAACAAAAGTCAATGCCAATATCGGCACTTCGGCCGATTATCCAAACGTGGAAGAAGAGCTCAAAAAACTCAAAGCGGCGGTCGAAGCTAAAGCCGATGCCTTGATGGACCTCTCGACCGGCGGCGATATAACCGCGATCCGCCGCCGGATAATTGCCGACTGCCCGCTGCCGCTGGGCACGGTGCCGATCTATCAGGCGATCGTTGAAGATCGCTTGACCGCCGAGGGGATGTTCGAAGTCGTAGAAGAACAGGCCAAAGACGGCGTTGATTTTATGACCATCCACTGCGGGATCACTTTTGAATCGATCGGCCGGCTGAAGAAACAGCCGCGGTTAATGGATGTGGTCAGCCGCGGCGGGGCGGTGCTGGTCAAATGGATCTTAGAAAATAAAACGGAAAATCCTTTCTACCAACATTATGACCGCCTGCTGGAGATCGCTTTGAAATACGACATCACTCTTTCTTTGGGCGACGGCATGCGGCCGGGCTCGATCGTTGATGCCGGCGATCAGGCGCAGATTCAGGAGCTTATCATTTTAGGAGACCTGACCAAACGGGCCTGGGAAGCGGGGGTCCAGGTCATCATCGAAGGTCCGGGCCATGTTCCCTTTAACCAGATCGAAGCGCAGATCAAAATGCAGAAAGAAATCTGTAAGGGCGCGCCGTTCTATGTTCTCGGCCCGCTGCCGACCGACGTGGCGCCCGGTTACGATCATATCACCGCGGCGATCGGCGGAACTTTAGCCGCCTCAGCCGGTGCTGACTTTCTTTGTTACGTTACGCCAACCGAACATCTGGGTCTGCCGACACCGGAAGACGTGAAAGAAGGCGTTATCGCTTCACGGATCGCCGGGCATTGCGCTGATATTGTAAAAGGGGTGCCGGGGGCCAGGGACTGGGATGTCGAAATGTCCAAGGCGCGAAAAGCGCTCAATTGGGGAAAACAGATACAGCTAGCTATCGATCCGGTCAAAGCCAGGGAGATACATGAGAAGCGGAAGGGGACCAGGGGCCAGGGACTGGGGACTGGAGATGTTTGTTCGATGTGCGGCGAGTTTTGCGCGATGAAGATCTCCTCGGAAGCGCTTAAAAAATAAATAATTTTCCTCAAAAAGTTAATTAATCCCCTGAAATTTTAATCATATCCACTCGAAACATTCTCGGAGAATCTTTTAAAAAATGACCGCTGAAATATTAGCTTTTAATAAATATCAACGCAAACCAAGCTTAAAGTTGCCGCGCAATCACGTGGCACCCGTGCGATATTTGCCGGCCAGCCGGCAACTCCTTGAGACAAGAGAACTCAAGGATCGAAACGAAACGTTTTCCGTCACCAGGATCATCGGCTATCATTATCCGGCAGGATTTGTTTCGGAATTCGATATGTTCAGCCCGGTGATCGCTTCCCGCGCCATTACTTTCTGGAAAGAATATGGCGGGCAGGCCAACCAATGGGTTTCCCAATTCTTGGGACTGCCGTTAGCGCGGATGATGGATTACCTGCATTTTTATCCCGAAAATAACGATCGATTAAAAGCGATCAGAGTTGCTCACATAACTTTTGCCTCTCGACTAACGGCGATCGCCGAACGGAATGTCGAGGTCGCGAAAAAGATATTCTGGGAATTGTCGGATTATCCTTATTTGCCGAATCAGGCCGATGCCTTAGCCGAAATTGACGATCCCCGGCTTCAGGCCAGATTATTGGCCGCCGGCGGTGCGGTCAGGGGAGCGATCGTGCTTGAGGCAACTTTTAACTGCGAGAATTTTGTTAATTATATGGATGCTTCAAGCGTATTGTTCCAACAGGCCGGCCTGACTGCGGATGAGAAGAGCATTTTGCATGAAATGGCCAAGAAATTCTATCTTAATAGGGGCGGCGTGAAGAAAATGATCGAAATACGCCGCAAAATGATCTGGGTTTGGAGATTGAATGAAACTTTTGACCTGGAAAAAGAAGTTGACTCTAAAAAAGAAGAATTTGCCAGGAAAAACACAGGACTGCCGATCCCCCGGGAAATAGCAAAAAAAGATAAGCGGCTGACCGCGCTCTGGGGATCGATCACGGCCGCTTTGGCCAGGGAAAGCACCGGGAACCTGGCCGACATCCTGGAAATCTTTAAGGCGACCACAAGTTACAAGATCCTGGCCAGGATGCTCGAGTTTGACCGGGTCGACGAAGTTTTGTCCGTATTAGATCATGCCGCCGAACTTGAATGTCCCTCGGCCAGTTCAACAAGTTATGAAAGAGAAGCTTGGTGGACCAAACATTTAGATAACATCCTTTACTGGCTGGATGACGAGAAATATGAGGAATTACACGAACCTTTAACCAGTTGCTCGAGATTTATTGGCGAAGAAGACGAGCTATAACCTAATAGTGCACATCAACTCTGACCCGCCGCTTCCTCTCCCAAGAAAGTTTGGCGATCGAAGATCCCGGGAATCGATCTTTGTGTATATTATATCTGCGCATTGGGAACCATCTTCCCCAACAGATTTGGCAATGAACAGCATGACGGGTTGGCGGGAACTTGCCCATTCGAGTACAGATCGCATAATTTGAAAACCT
>JAQUOB010000067.1 GCA_028717325.1 Candidatus Margulisiibacteriota bacterium | reverse complement strand
GCCGCCGGGCTAAAAAATGGCGGCTGGAGTATGCCAGCCGGAAAAGTCATGTCGTTCTTGGACGGATCGTACGAAGCATTGACGGTCTGGGGCGACATCCACCACTCGGTCCGGTCGACCGGCTTGCCCACTTTTTTCAGGTCCCGCTGGAATTCAAATTGGCCGGCCCGGATCGCGTTGAGGATATAAGAATCGCGTTTGAGGGCCAGCTTTGAATAATCTTTCCATTTATCGGGATAGCCGATCTTAAAAGCCATGGCGGCCAGTTTTTTCTGCGCCTGCTTTTTCGTTTTTTCGCCCATCCAGTCGAGCCGCCTGATCCGCTCGCCGAAGGCGGCCCGGATATTCTCAACCATCAAAACGGCTCGGCGCTTGGCCTCCGGCGGAAAATATTCTTTGACATATAACTTACCGACCGCCTGGTCAAGATTGCCGCTGACGGTACTGACGGCGCGCTTCCAGCGCGGCATCAGCTTTTGCGCTCCGTTCAGGGTCTTGCCGTAGAAATTAAAATTCTCCTCGACAAAATCCGAGCTCAAGTAGCCGGCATTGCCGTTGACCAGGCAGAAGCGCAGATAGGCCTGCCACTCGAAAAGAGAAAATTTATCCAGCAACCGGCTGATCCCTTTAAAGAAAGCCGGCTGGCCGACATTTAATTTGCCCGGCGACTTGAGCCCGAGGTCCCTGAAATAAAGCGCCCAATTGAATTTACCAGACAAGCCGGTCAGCTTTTTGAGGCTCATCGGGTTATAGTTTTTCCTCGGATCGCGCAGTTCAACTTTGCTCCGGGAGATCTTCGCCAGCTCGGTCTCGATCTTCAGGACGGCCGCGGCTGATCTCTCCGCCGCCGGTTTGGTTTCGCCGATCAGCCGGAAAATATTTTGGACGTGCTTTATGTACGCCTCTTTGATCTTTCGTGTCTCTTTGTCGGTCTTTAAATAGTAGTCACGGTCGGGCAGATTGAGGCCGCCCTGGCCCAGCTGGGCGATATTGATATCGCTGTTGGCCGGGTCCGCTCCGATATAGATGCCGAAAAGCGGGCCGGCCGCGGTCCGGTGCAGGTGAGCGATCGCTTTGACCAGATCGGTCCTGTCTTTTATCTTATTTATCTTTTCGAACTCCGGCTTGAGCGGCTTGATCCCGTCCGCTTCGATCTTTTCCTCGTTCATGCCGGTAAAATAAAAATCACCAACGATCTCTGCGATGTGGCCACCCTTGCCCTTTTCCGCTTTTTCCATGATCCCGCGCAGCCGGTGGAGGTTTTCTTCGGCCAGAATATTAAAACTGCCCCAACTGCTGTATTCTTCGGGGATGGGATTGTTTTTCAGCCAGTTGCCGACCGCATAGTGGTAAAAATCATTGCCGAGTTTGACGGAATTATCGATGTTGCGCGGGTCGAGCGCTTTAATTTCATCTTTTTTCATGGTTGTTTGACAGCCGGTCAACAATAAGATTAAGGCCAGAGAAAAAACAATTGTTATTGATCGGCGATTAATGATCGGCTCCCCTCCTCTCGTTGGCAGAATTATAACATAAGCCTCCTATTGAATTCCCCTCAAATCATCTTGAACCAATAGCCGATTCATGAGAAAATGACTTTTGTGCCCAGGTGGCGGAACTGGCAGACGCACTAGCTTCAGGAGCTAGCGGGTTCACCCCCATGGAGGTTCAAATCCTCTCCTGGGCATTTTAGCTTCACAGCAAACCATAAAGGAGAACATCGTGAAAACCATTATGGCTTCCATTAAGAATCACCCAGTGCTAACCTACTTTATCATAGCTTACGCTATCTCCTGGGGCGGCATACTCTGGGTCATGGCCCAGGCGGGATTCAAGATCTTTTCCGGTATGGGCGTCTTTGAGAAAGGCCTGCAGGGAATGATCCTGGTTTCCTGGCTGTCGATGCTGGCCGGCCCCAGTATCGCCGGGTTGCTCATGACCTGGCTGGCGGACGGCAAATCGGGGCTGAAACAATTGCTGGCACGGTTCCTGACCTGGAGGGTCGCGTTCAAATGGTACGCGGCCGCCTTATTCATCTTCCCGGCCTTGCTGGTGATCGTCATTTACCCGCTGTCACTTCTCTCTCCGGCCTTTACGCTCGGCTCAGCTTTCGCCCTCGGCATCTTCGCCGGACTGATCGGCGGGTCGATCGAAGAGATCGGCTGGACAGGTTTTGCCCTCCCCAAGCTCCAGCTCAAATACACCCCGCTCGCGGCGGGCGTCATTTTAGCTGTCGTCCACGCCTTCTGGCATTTTTTGGGCGACTTCTGGGGCGGCTTCGGGACTTATCAGGGCTATTACCTGCTCCACTTCTCCCTCTGGATCATCTGTTTCATCCCTTACCGCCTGATCTCGGTCTGGATCTATAACCGGACGCAAAGCCTCTGGCTCGGTATGCTGACGCACGCCAGTTTTACCGGCAGCCAGTTGGCGCTGACCCCCACCGGGGCTTCTGTCGAGCAGGGGCTGATCTGGTACGCGCTTTTCATCCTTGCCTGCTCGATCGTGGCAGTGATAGTGGTCCGGCAAGACAGGCAGATGTTTTTGAAAAAGCCGGCCTGAGTAAAAAAGGAGGATATCATGAAGACTATTAAGGATCTCATCAAGAATAACCCGGTGCTGACCTACTTTGTTATAACTTTCGCTATCTCCTGGGGGTGCGTGCTCCTGGTCATGGGTATGACCGGCGGAATACCGAGCACTAATGAACAGACCGATCGGTTGATGCCAGTCGCGATCGTCGCGATGCTCGCCGGGCCGAGCGTAGCAGGCCTCTTCTTGACAGGTCTGGTTGATGGCAGGACGGGCTATCGCAAGCTTTTGTCACGGCTGCTCAAATGGCGGGTGAGCCTACGCTGGTACGCGGTCGCGCTCCTGACCGGCCCGCTCGTGTTCGCGGCCTCCCTGGCGCTCTCGCTTATCTCCCCTCAATTTATCCCCGGCATCTTTGCTGCCAGCGACAAGGTTCCCCTTTTGATAATTGGTATCATAGCGGGGGTGGTGGTCGGCATCTTTGAGGAGCTGGGCTGGACAGGCTTTGCCATACCCAAGTTAAGGCTGCGTTACAGCATCCTTTCCACCGGGCTGATCGTCGGCGTTATCTGGGGGGCGTGGCATCTCCTGACAAATGACGTCTGGGCAAGCAGGACTATCTCCGGAGAGCTTTCCCCGGACCTCTTCCTGATCCTTAACGGCTTGGGTTTGCTTATCGGACAACTGCCGGCTTATAGGATCCTCATGGTGTTGGTCTACGATCGTACCGGAAGCCTGCTGGTCGCAATGCTGATGCACGCGAGTCTTACCGCCTGCACCTTAATTTTGCAGCCTACGGCGACAGGTATGGCCCTCTTGCTCTATGGCTTAGCCTTTACCGTTTTGATGTGGGGTCTTGTTGCAGCGGTCGCCGTGGCCAACCGCGGACAGCTCTCGCGACAACCTCTCTAGGGGTGAAATTCTTTTATTATGGTATAATCGTCGAGTGGGCACGATGCCGCTGTGGTGGAACTGGCAGACGCGCCAGACTCAAAATCTGGTGGGGGCAACCCCGTGCCGGTTCGATTCCGGCCAGCGGCATTTTTTTCGCTTGACAAATGAAAGGTTCATATAGTAGTATATTAATGTAGTTGATCCGAAAGGCCTCGGTTTTTTGAGTCCTATTTTATTTTTTCCAAACCAAATAATGTTATTGAGCCCAAAAAATACAAGAATTTTCAACAACTTACTTTTTAAGGAGGAAGCAACATGGATATAGTAGAACTGGAAGGAAAAACGCTTCAGGAGCTTTACGCGATCGCGAAAGACCTGAACATACCGAACCTGCGCCAGTTGAAGAAACACGATCTCATTTTTAAGATCCTGGAGGCCCAGACCGAGAAGAACGGCTTCATGTTCGCCAAGGGAGTGCTCGAGATCCTGCCGGAGAATTACGGATTCCTGCGCACCGCCGGCTACCTGCCCAGCCGCGAAGACGTCTACGTTTCGCAAACCCAGATCCGCCGCTTTGACATGCAGAACGGCGACTATGTTACCGGCCAGGTCCGGCCGCCCAAAGAAGGGGAAAAATATTACAGCTTGCTGAAGATCGAAGCGATCAATGGGGTTAATCCCGAAGAGGCGCGCCAGCGGGTCCCGTTTGACAATCTGACCCCGATCTTTCCCAACGAACGTTATACATTAGAGTATGCCGGCTGTCCGATGGCCGCCCGCCTGATCGACCTGGTCTCGCCGATCGGTAAGGGCCAGCGCGCCATGATCGTTTCGCCGCCGAAAGCCGGTAAAACGACCGTCTTGAAAAATATCGCCAACAGCATCACTAACAATTTTCCCGAATCCGTCATCAAAGTCCTGCTGGTCGATGAACGGCCGGAAGAGGTCACCGACATGCAGCGCTCGGTCAAGGGAGAAGTCGTCGCTTCGACCTTTGACGAGCCGCCCGAGGACCATATCAGGATCGCTGAACTGTTATTGGAATCGACCAAACGCATCGTGGAAGCGGGCAAGGATGTCGTTATCCTGCTCGACTCGATCACCCGCCTGGCCCGCGCTTATAACCTGGTTACCCCACCCTCGGGCCGCACGCTCTCCGGCGGTCTCGATCCAACCTGCCTGCACCGCCCGAAGCGGTTCTTCGGCGCGGCCAGAAATATTGAAGAAGGCGGCAGTTTGACCATCATCGCCACGGCGCTGGTCGAGACAGGTTCGAGAATGGACGATATTATTTATGAAGAGTTCAAAGGCACCGGCAATATGGAGCTCCATCTCAACCGGAAGCTGGCCGACCGGAGAGTTTTCCCGGCTATCGATGTGAGACTGTCGGGCACTCGCCGCGAGGAACTGCTGCTGGAAGAAAAAGACCTCAAGAAGATGTGGCTGCTGCGCAAGGTAATGGACAGCTACGAGACGGTGGACGCCACTGAACAGCTGATCGAAAGGATCAAGCAGTTCAAGACGAACAAAGCTTTCATGGAATCGGCCGACGCTAAGTAATCGACCGATGTTCACGCTTCAAGAGATACTTGAAGTTGCGGGTCCCGGGGCGCAGGTTACGGGCAGCGGGCCGCCGGCCATAAAATCGATCTCCACCGACAGCCGCACGATCAAAGCCGGCGAGCTGTTCATTCCCCTGGCCGGCGAAAAGTTCGACGGCCGAAAATTCATCCCCGCTGTCTTAAAAAAAGGCGCCTTTGTTCTGGCGGTCAAAGACGGCCTCAAGGCCCTGCAGGCTCTGGCCGCCTATCACCGGAGCAAATTCAACATCCCCTTGATCGGCGTGACCGGCAGCGTCGGTAAAACCACCACCAAAGACATGATCGCCGGCATTCTCTCGCAGGAATTCGACGTTCTGAAAAATGAGGAAAATTTTAATAACGAGATCGGCGTTCCCCTCACCCTGCTTAAACTCACCAAAAGACATAAAGCAGCCGTGATCGAAATGGCGATGCAGGGTTTAGGCGAGATCGAATTATTGGCGGAAATCGCGCGGCCGACAATTTCTGTTGTAACCAACATCGGGGAAGCCCATCTTGAATTCCTAAAAACTAAAAGGAATGTCGCCAAAGCTAAAGCGGAAATCTTTAAATTCCAGAGGCAGAAAGATTTTGCGGTCATCAACGCCGACGACGAATACTTTGAACACCTAAGGTCAAAGGTCAAATGCCGAATGTCGAATGTCCGGACATTTGGGATTTTAGAGAAAGCTGATGTAACGCCAAAAGACCTGTCGGGCATCGTCCTTCCCCTGCCCGGCGAACATATGATCTACGACGCGCTGGCGGCGATCGCCGTGGCCAGGATATTAAAGATCAAAAAGACCTCGATCAAAAAAGGACTGGAAGATTTTCATCCCTCCGGCCGGCGGATGGAAGTGATCAACTGCGGCAACGGCGTCAAGATCATCAACGACACCTACAACGCCAACCCCCAATCGATGGCCGCCGCGCTCAAGACCCTGGCCGCGATCGGCGGGCGCAAGGTCGCCGTGCTGGGCGACATGCTTGAGCTGGGGAAAGCCGCCGGCCCGGCCCACCGCCGGCTGATCAAGCTGGCCCGCGAACTAAAAATCGATAAGGCCTTCACTTTCGGCGATCACTGGCCGAAGGATTCAAGACCGCTCAAAGACAAAAAAAAGCTGATAAAAATCGTAAAGCAATTTGTCCGCCCGCGTGATATAATTCTCGTCAAAGGATCGCGGGGCATGAAGATGGAAGAAGTGGTTGACGCGCTCCGTTAGCGCGATCTTGGTGCCGAGGTGGCGGAACTGGCAGACGCACCAGCTTGAGGGGCTGGCGCCTTCAAAAGCGTAGGAGTTCAAATCTCCTCCTCGGCATTTTTTCCGTTGACTTATGCAAGCTTTTTAATTATGATTACGACTTAATGAAGGGAGGAGCTGTGACGACCCAACTTTCCGCGCTAGAAACCAGTGAACCCCGCCTGTTGACGGATATCTGTAAGCAAAATATTTCCGACAGCACATTTTCAGAAAAATTAGAGGCCGAGAAAGAAAAGATCGGCTTATTATTTTCTCCCCTTTCACAGTTCAACGGTTTCTTTGCCTATCCGCTGGAACTGACCTTGATGCAGACGGCGCCCGCAAGCGATCAGTCCGCCGAAAAGATCTATGATAAAACCTATGAACGGTCAAACTCGGACCTGTCACAGCCCCAAA
>JAQUOB010000066.1:3803-6747 GCA_028717325.1 Candidatus Margulisiibacteriota bacterium | reverse complement strand
GTTGAGGGCCAGTCGGCCGATATCGACTCGAAGAAGAAAAGTATTTCCGTTTCGGTCCTGAAAAAGATCCACAGCTGGAAGACGGCGGCACTCTTGAAGGCCTGCGTGCGGGGTTCGGCTCTTATTTGTGATGCTTCGAGCGCAAAGATCGCTGCTCTGGTGGATTATGCCGAGCACCTCGGTCTTGCCTTTCAGATCGCCGATGATATACTAGACGTGACGGCCACACGGGCAACGCTTGGTAAACCGGTCAAAGCCGATATCGGCAAAGGGTTTCCGCACCTCATTGGTCTTGAGCGGTCAAAAGTTTTAGCCGAAGAGGAAAAAAACCGGGCCGTCTTGGCTTTAAATAAATTCGGTGGACAAGCTGTTTGGCTGAGAAAAATTGCCGATTATGTTGTGGCAAGAAATAAATAATCGATGTTTTATCCGAACGAAAAAGAATTTATAAAACTGGCGAAGAAAGGGAATCTGATCCCGGTCTACAAAGAGATCGTGGCCGATATGGAAACCCCCGTCTCCGCCTATAAAAAGATCGAATCGGAATACTCGTTCCTGCTGGAGTCGGTTGAGGGCGGGGAAAAGATCGCCCGCTACTCTTTCCTGGGGACCTGTGAAAAGTCGCGAGTCGCGAGTTTCGAGTCGTTTGAAGAGATCAGGAAGTTTTTAAAACAATTTAGAGCGGTGCCGGTCGCCGGTTTGCCGAGGTTCTACGGCGGTCTCGTCGGTTATGTCAGCTATGACGCCGTCCGGCTGATCGAAAATATCCCCGATAAAAATCCGGACGAGCTGAAACTGCCGCTGATGCAGTTCTTGATCGCTGACACGGTCCTGGCTTTTGACCATATCAAACACAAGATACTTATCGTGGCCAACGCGGAAGTCGCCGGCGATCCGGCGGCAGCGTACCGGCAGGCCTGCGCCAGGATAACCGCCCTGGAAAAGAAATTGAACCGGAGATTGGACCTGGAAAGCGAAGAATTGGAAGTTCCCGCCGTTTCTTTTTCAAAATTCAAAGCCAAATCGAATATGTCCCAGGCCGATTTTGAGGCGATGGTCAAAAAAGCCAAAAACTATATACAGGCCGGCGATATCATTCAGGTCGTGCCGTCGCAAAGATTTGAAACCAGGCTCTCGGCCGACCCGTTCGATGTCTATCGGATACTGCGGATCATCAATCCTTCGCCCTATATGTATTATCTCCGTCTCGGCCAGGTCAAGATCATCGGCTCGTCGCCCGAGGTCATGGTCCGATTGGAAAAGGGGCAGGCCACGGTGCGGCCGATCGCCGGGACCAGGCCGCGGGGCAAAACGGACGAAGAGGACAAGAAATTGATGGTCGACCTGCTGGCTTCTAAAAAAGAGCGGGCCGAACACGTAATGCTGGTCGACCTGGGCCGCAACGATCTCGGCCGCGTCTGCGAGTACGGCAGCGTCAAGGTGACCGAAGAGATGGTCATCGAAAAATATTCCCACGTCATGCATATCGTCAGCAACGTGACCGGCAAGCTGCGCCGGGGGACCGACGCCGTCGACCTGCTCGAGGCGACTTTTCCGGCCGGCACCGTTTCCGGCGCGCCCAAGGTGCGCGCCATGGAGATCATCGACGAGCTGGAGAACGTTAAACGCGGGCTCTACGCCGGCAGTGTCGGCTATTTCAGCTTTGCCGGCGATCTCGATACCGGTATCGCGATCAGGACGATACTGGTCAAAGGCGACCGGGCCTATATTCAGGCCGGTGGCGGCGTGGTGGCCGACTCGAGCCCCGCGAAAGAGTACCAGGAATCGGTCAACAAGGCGCGCGCCCTGATCGCCGCCGTCGAATTTAATCAATGATCAATTTCCGGATGCTCAAGCTCTCCGATCCGCTCCTCTGGTTTTCCGTCGCCGCGCTGATCGTGATCGGTTTTATCGCCGTTTTCAGCACGACCTACCGTTTGCAGATCAAAATGGACCTCGACGCTTATTATTTTATCAAGCGGCAGCTAATCTCGTTCTCGTTGGCTTTTGTCGGCCTGGCTTTTTTTACTTATATCGATTACAAGCATCTGAAAAAGATCGCCCTGGGCCTATACGCGGTCACCTTGCTGCTGCTGCTCATCATTCTCTTTACCGGTTCGAGCGCCCAGGGAGCCCAGCGCTGGCTGCAGCTGGGGCCGTTCTCTTTTCAGCCGTCGGAGCTGTCCAAGCTGACAATGATCATCGTGCTGGCGGCTTTTTTGAACGAGCGGAAAAAGATCATGGGTATCTGGAATACCGGCTATCTTTTGCTTCTGGTCGGCGTGCCTTTTCTTTTGATCTTTAAACAGCCCGATCTCGGTACCGCGCTTGTTTTTCTCGTCATCCTGCTTGGCATGCTGTCGGCCTCGGAGGCTTCGCCGCGTCTTTTGATCTTTTTGATCACGCCGATCGTTTCGGTCCTGCTGCGGCCGGTCATTTATCTATGGTTGATCTATATCCTGGCGGTTGCTTTGACCCTTTTCTTGAGCCGGGCCAAACCGCTTGACTGGCTGCTGATCCTGGGAGTGAATATCGGGGTCGGGGTGGCGGTACCGCTCCTCTGGGGAATGCTCAAGGCTTACCAGCGCCAGCGCATCGTGGCTTTTCTCGATCCCGCGGCCGACCCGTACGGCGCGGGCTATCACAGCCTGCAGAGCATGATCGCGGTCGGCGGCGGCGGCCTGTTCGGCAAAGGTTTTCTGCACGGCAGCCAGACCCAGCTTCAATATATCCCGGAACAGCATTCTGATTTTATCTTTTCGGCCGTTGGCGAGGAGTTCGGCTTCCTCGGCTCGGTCTTTGTCCTGGGACTATTCGCGCTGCTGGTCTGGCGCGCGCTGGTCATCGCGGCCGAAGCGCGGGATTTCTTCGGCCGGATGCTGGCTTCGGGCGTCGCCGTCATGGTCGGCTTTCACGTCTTCGCCAATATGGGCATGGCGATCGG
>JAQUOB010000066.1:0-3703 GCA_028717325.1 Candidatus Margulisiibacteriota bacterium | reverse complement strand
CCTTTGGCCTCGAAGGTTTCTTTGCTGACCGAGATTATTACCTGCCGGCAGTTGAGCCATTCGTCCTTTTGTTTCATAAAAACATTGCCGGAGAGGGTCAAGATTTCCTTTTTGTCGTCATAAACGGCCAGATCGGATTTGGCATCGCGGCCTTTCTGCGTCACAACGACTTCGCCGGCCGCGCGGGCGTCGCCGGTCTTGGTCGAAAATGATATCTCATTGGCGGTCACGACCGTTTTATTGCGCAGTATCTCTTTGACGTCGGGATCGCGCAGTTTGGCGGCCGAGCCCTGTTTGAGCAAAACCCCGCCTTTTTCGAGCACGGTGCGGGTGCGGCCTTTTAAAAGCAGGCTGCCCAGACGCCGGGAATAGATGCCTTCGTCGGCGATCGCCACTTTTTTGCCCTGAATGACTTCCACGCTGCCGAAAAGTGCGATGTCTTTATTGATATCCATGAAAAAAGTGCCGCGGTTGCATTTGAGGTCCGTTCGGACCGCTTTTTCTTTTAAAGCGAGCGTCAGCGGGCCGGGGACGTCGGCCTGCTCCGACTCGGCCAAATAATTCAGTGCCCCGGTCATGATGGTGCCGTTGGCCCGTTTGACTTTGACCGCTTCAAATATCCGGGCGATCTTTTTTTCATGGTCGACGGAAATGTGGCCGGCCTTGATCACCCCGTCCTTCATGGTCAGCGTGACGCGGCCGTCGATCTCGGATTTCTTCTCGGCCGGCACATATTTAATGTAATCGGCGATCATTTTGGTCCAGCGGCCTTTTTTCTCCGCGGAACTGAATTTACCCAGGTCCAGCTCGGCTTTGAGCGGGCCAAAAGCCTCGACGACCTCGGCGCTGCGATGAACTTTGACCCGGGGAGCCGACAGGTCGTCCACGGCCAGTTTTCCCCCGGAGAAGATGCGGCCGCGGCTGACGTCAAACAGAAAGGTCATGGCCTGATTTTTTTCGGTCCAGCCGTTCTTGGCCGTGAATTCCCAGATCTTTTTCCCTTCTTTTCTGCCTTCGAGCCGGGTATTTTGGAACTCCGCCGCTTTGGTCAGATCGGCCTGGTCCACGGGTGCCGTGTCGCGCGGAGAAATAAGATAATAAGCGATCCCCAGTATGAGAAGGGAAAAAATGGCGGCCGCATAAACAATTTTCCAGGCGAGATTTTCATCCATAATAAAATTATAGCACGAGTTGCGCTTTCCCCGTGCCGATGATATAATTTGGCCAAGAACCGAAAATTTAGAAAGGGGAAAAAGAGATGACAGTTAAAGTTGGGATCAATGGTTTCGGGCGGATCGGTCGGCAGGTATTGCACGCGATGGTCGAAAAAGGGGTGCTGGGCAAAGAGATCGAAGTGGTCGCGGTCGTTGATATCTGTACCGACGCCGATTATTTCGCTTATCAAATGAAGTATGATTCCGTCCACGGCCGGTTCAAGGGAACGCTGGCGGCGGAAAAAAGCAGCCCGGCTGCGGCCGACAACGATGTGCTCGTGGTCAACGGTAACAAGATCAAATGCGTCATGGCGACCAAGGACCCGAGCGGTCTGCCCTGGAAAGCCCTGGGCGTCGATTATGTGATCGAATCGACCGGCCTGTTCGCTGATTCGGAGAAAGCCAAGGGGCATCTGACCGCCGGCGCCAAAAAAGTCATTATCACCGCTCCCGGTAAAGGTGAGGTCAAGACCATTGTCATGGGCGTCAACGAAGGCGAATATGACCCGTCAAAACATAATATTATCTCCAACGCTTCCTGCACTACGAACTGTCTGGCCCCGCTCGTGCACGTGATCCTTAAGGAAGGTATCGGCATCGAGACCGGTTTGATGACGACGATCCACGCTTACACCGCCACCCAGAGGACCGTTGACGGCCCGTCAAAGAAGGATTGGAGAGGCGGCCGGGCGGCGGCGATCAATATTATCCCGTCCACGACCGGCGCGGCCAAAGCGGTCGGCGAAGTTCTGCCGACGACCAAAGGCAAGCTGACCGGCATGTCGTTCCGGATCCCGACCGCCGATGTTTCGGTCGTCGACCTGACTTTCCGCTCGGTCAAAGAAACCTCGATCGAAGAGATCGGCGCCCTGATGAAAAAAGCTTCCGAAACTTATCTCAAAGGGATACTCGGCTATGCCGACGAAGAAGTGGTCTCCACCGATTTTATTCACGACGACCGGTCTTCGACCTTTGACTCGCTGGCCACTTTACAGAACAACCTGAAGGGCGAAAAACGCTTCTTCAAGCTGGTTTCGTGGTACGACAACGAATGGGGCTATTCCTGCCGCGTTGTCGACCTGGTCAAACTGATCGCCAGCAAGGGGTAAAATGGCCAAACAGACAGTTCTGGACATCAAGAACCTGAAAAATGTCCGCGTCCTGGTGCGGGTCGATTTTAATGTTCCGCTCGATGATAAACAGAAGATCACCGATGATACCCGCATCAGAGCGGCTGTCCCGACGATCAAATATCTGGCCGATCAGGGGGCCAAAGTTATCCTCGTTTCCCACCTTGGCCGGCCGAAAGCCGGGCCGGATGACAAGCTAAGACTGGCCCCGGTCGCCGTCCGCCTCAAAGAACTGCTGGGCAAACCCGTTGCCTACGTCAAGGATTGTATAGGGCCGGAAGTCGAAGCTGCTGTCGCCAAACTTAACAATGGGGATGTTTTGCTGCTGGAAAATGTCCGCTTCTACAAAGAAGAGGAAAAGAACGATCCCGCTTTCGCCAAAAAGTTGGCTGCGCTGGCTGACGTTTACGTCAACGACGCTTTCGGCACTGCTCACCGGGCGCACGCTTCGACTGAAGGCGTGACAAAATATTTAAAAGGTTACGCGGGTTTCCTGATGGAGAAAGAAATTAAATTCCTGGGCCAACTGCTGGAAAATCCCGCCCGCCCGTTCGTGGCGATCCTCGGCGGCGCCAAAATATCCGGCAAGATCGACGTCATCGAAAATTTATTGTCCAAAGTCAACACCTTGATCATCGGCGGCGGCATGGCCTACACCTTTTTTAAGGCGCGGGGGGTCGAAGTCGGCAAATCGCTAGTGGAGGCGGACAAGATCGAGCTGGCCAAAGAGATTTTGAAAAAAGCGATCGACCGCGGCGTGCCGCTGATGCTGCCGATCGATCATATTGTGGCCGATAAATTCGACGCCAATGCCGAGGCCAAGACCGTTACCCGCGCCGGCATCCCGGCGGAATGGCAGGGGATGGACATCGGTCCGGAAACGATCACCAAGTTCGGCCACGCCATCAAAAAAGCCAAGACGATCTTCTGGAACGGCCCCATGGGGGTCTTTGAATTCGATAAATTTTCCAAAGGGACGACGGCGATCGCCAAAATGGTCGCCGAGGCGACCGGCCGGGGTGCCGTTTCCGTGATCGGCGGCGGCGATTCCGTGGCGGCGGTCGAAAAGGCCGGGCTGGCCGACAAGATGACCCATATTTCAACGGGAGGCGGCGCTTCCCTCGAGTTTGTCGAAGGTAAAGTCCTGCCGGGGATCGCCTGTCTCCAGGACAAATAGTTTCGAATTTAGGATTTAGAGTTTAGAATTTACCGCGAAGCGGGCGTGGGGGTGTAGCTCAGTTGGGAGAGCGCGGCGTTCGCAACGCCGAGGTCGTCGGTTCAATCCCGATCACCTCCAGTTTAATGTCAATGATCGTAAAAAAATAGGAGTTAAATAAAATGCGGGGATTGTTGTTGATC
>JAQUOB010000065.1 GCA_028717325.1 Candidatus Margulisiibacteriota bacterium | reverse complement strand
AATATTTCCATGAATGAATCGTTGATAAAATTTGTCCAACTGACCAATATGAACCCGATCTTTAAGGGTGCTTCGGTCACCGTTGTCGGCTTGATCGCCATATTATTTGCCCTGTGGATGATGAGACGGTGGAAGGAACCTTTGAACGGCGGGTTCCTGGTTTTTATCGGGGTATCGATCTTTATAGTTCTCTACGGCCTCTTCGTACTGATCTTTCAACCGCAGTGGTGGCGGCTGCCGTATTGAATAAAATGACTAATGACTAATTCCTAATGACTAATTGAGGTGTGCTTTCGGCACATTATTTAATGGAAATTCAAGACAGAACGCTTAATTTTTCAATAAGAATCGCAAAATTAATTAGAAAGATTTCGAAGGATATTTCTTTAAGTATCATCTCCAGTCAATTATTACGAAGCGCGACGTCAATTGGCGCGAATATGAGAGAAGCAGATTCGGCAAGTTCCCGGAAAGATTTTATTAATAAGGTATTTATTGCAAAAAAAGAGGCACAAGAAACAGAATATTGGCTGGAATTATTAAAAGGGGCAGAATTTATAAATAACGAGGACAATAAGAAAGAGTTGAATTATTTATTGGCCGAGTGCCGGGAAATTGTATTAATATTAGCGGCGATTTTGCGTAAGTCTAAAACATTAATTAGTAATTAGTCATTAGACATTAGTCATTAAACCGACGTTGGGGGATCGTCTAACGGTAGGACTGCAGCCTCTGGAGCTGCGTATCGGGGTTCAAATCCCTGTCCCCCAGCCAAACTCCCGACTCCGGACTAAAGCTGGGAGTTGACCATGCATCTGACTCTTGAAGTCAAATTGAAATGGCAGATGAAGCTCGTGACCGAGGAATATTTGATCGCGAGAGAGCTCAGATCGATATAACTGCCATCGCGATCGAAATGTTGCGGCACCGACATCATGGGATAAAAGGTGATCACCGGGCTGGGATCGATAAAGGTGCTATTAAGCGACGTATCCAAAACCGCGGCCTTTAATTCAGCGGCAGTTGCATCCCTGGCCGTCCCGGAACTTATTATCCGCCATTTATAATTGAGCCCTTTTACGTAGCCGGTGCTGGCTTCGACCGAAATACTGAAAACCGGATAAATGACCCCTTCCGTATTCCCCAGGGCTGCGGTTGCACAACCCTGAAAATTGTTGAAGGTCAGCCGCGTCTTTCCGACGACTTCTATCGTATAAGTGCCGGCGGGCGGCAGGGCCGGCGCCGTTATTTCACCCGAAATCAAGCCGAACGACCAACCGGTCGATTCCGTTCCATGGATCACTTCTCCGGAACAAACCGCGGATGTCCCGGCTTGGGAAGTGACAGAAGAAGGAAAGGTGTATGTCCCGCCTGTCCCCTGGGCCGGATTCGCCCCATCCTTGACCAGCGTTTCAAACGAATAGTAATTAACGTCCAGCGGATACTCATGATAGTTTTCAAGCATGTCGCTTAATTTAGTGGAAATGCCGTCGTTCAAGGAGACGAATTGCTGCAACTGATAACCCTTGCTTTCCTGGAAGTCGAACACGCCGTTGCCGTCGACATCGACGTTGGTGAAAACGGCCATTGGCCCGTCAAGCTCGCCGTAGTAATGGGCGGTAGCGCTGGACATGTTCATCTGGGAGATCAGGCTGGTGAGATCGATCGAGGCGGTGGCCTCGCTGCTCCCGGCATCGACTTCCACCGTTCCCAGATCGGTCGAATTGCCGGACGGGTCCATGAGCGGCAGGGAATGCCAGTCAACGTCACTTTGTTTCAGGTAGCCAAGCAAGGTTATTTTACCGGCGGCAGCGTCTTTGTTGTAGAACCCAACGGCATAGGGCCAGCCCTTATCAACTCTAAGGCTGAAAGTGCCGTCCGAACTAAGATCGGCCAGATATGTTTCATTATTGGCGCCGATGGCGATTATATGGGTTACCGGCAGGGCGGTAGAAGCTTTGACCGACGAACTCGAAGTTTTTAGAACATATTTCCCGGAAATAGTATAATTTGTCGATGAACCGCCCCCCTGTTGTCCGCAACCGTAAAAGATCAATCCTGCTAAAAACAATACACCGATGAAAAGCCAGCCGAATGTTTTACTTGGATGATCATATTTCATGACATTTACCCCCACTGGTGATTATACTCTCTAGTATATATTTATCAAATTGCAAAATCGGCGGGCCGGACATTTCAGTTGTTATCCCGCCGCTATTTTGCTACAATTTGCGCATATGGACATTCGAACCAGATCCAAGAGAATAGTTCTCATCATCGATGACGAGAAAGGCCTGGACGCCATTTTACAAGAATGCTTTAATAAACGCGGTTATGAGACGGTAGTGGCTTATGACGGCAAAGCCGGGCTTGAACTGGCGCGCAGTTTTGAACCGGATATTATAATCCTTGATATCAATATGCCGAAAATGGGGGGCTACGCCGTGGCCCAGATCCTGAAAAATGATGAAAAATTAAAAGTCATTCCCATTGTTGTATTAACGGTCAGGGATCAGCTGGAGGACAAAGAAATCGCCAAAGAGATCGGCGTCGCCGAGTTTTTTACCAAGCCATTTAAGGCCGATGACCTGGCCAATGAAGTTGATCGTCTGCTAAAGTCAAATAATTGACAATGACTCTTTCACGCCTCTTCCAATTTCGCTTTAAGCCGGTCCAGCCCTACAACTTCGAGCTGACCGTCAAGAAACCCGCCGGCTGGAGCTGGTTCACGCCCTACGAAAAATGGGAGCGGGGCACGGTTTGGTCGGGGTTCTGGTTTGGCCGGGTGCCGATCGGCGTTAAAGCCAGGTCAGCTGGGCGGAGCGTGATCGTCGATGTTTACTCGGCGCGAAAGTTGCCAAAAGACGAACTGGCCCGGCTGGAGCATCAGCTGAGCGAATCGCTCGGCGTCAATGACGACCTGCGGCCGTTTTACAAGCTGATGCGAAAACACAGGATGCTGAAAGATATCGTCAAACATCTTTACGGCATGCACGAGGGCTGGGGGATGAACATTTTTTCTTCGCTGACGCTCGCGATCCTCCTGCAAATGGCGCCGATCAAGCGATCCGAAGAGATGTGGGCTTGCCTGATCAAGGCGCACGGCAAAAAGATAAGTTTTGACGGCCAAACCATCCAGCTCTGGCCGGACGAGCGGACGATAGCGAAGCAATCACCGCACACGCTGGCTAAAAGATGCAAACTCGGCTATCGGGCCAAATTCCTGGTGAAAATGGCCAAACAACTGGTGGCCGGTTTTCCCAGCGTGGAAGAGCTGGCAAAAATGACCCCGGAGGCGGCCAACGAAAAGCTGATGGAGCTCTTCGGCGTCGGTGAATATACGGCCGGCTTCGCCTCGCCGCATCCGAGTTTCTCGCTCGATGTCTGGAGCATTAAAATATTTTATCCAATTCTTTTTGGAAAACACGCGCCGGCCAAAGACCCGCGGTCGGGCATCAAAAGGGCGAACCTGGCGGCCGAAAAAATGTGGGGCGACTGGCGCGGCCTGGTGCTGGTTTATGTCCTCAACGATCTCAAATACCTGGCCGATAAGTTTAAGGTCCCGATAACTTGAAAAAAACCGTCATCTTATTGTTTTTGATCGTCGGGCTTTTCGGCTGCGCGCCGAAAAAGCCGGCCGTTATTCAAACCGCCCCGACAGCCGTCACTTTTGATAAATTTCCCGTCCTTGAATACCACCTGATCGGCCGGCCGGAAGGGCGCTGGCAGAGGACGCCGGAGAATTTTAAGAAAGACGTCGAGTGGCTTTACGCTAATAACTATTATCCTATGAACCTGCGGGATATCCTGGATGGCTTTGGCGGCGTGCCGGCCGGTAAAAAGCCGGTCATTATCACTTTTGACGATTCGACCGGCGGCCAGTTCCGCTATTTGCCGGACGGCGAGCTTGATCCCGACAGCGCGGCCGGCGTTCTCAAGCGATTTCACGATCAGCATCCGGACTGGCCGCTGCGCGCCACTTTTTTCGTCCTGATCGAAACGAACGACCCGGAGCATAACCTGTTCGGACAGCCGGATCTTGCCGCCAGAAAACTTCGCCAGCTGGCGGAGTGGGGGATGGAGATCGGAGCGCACACTTATTCCCACGACCGGCTCGATAAGATCAGCGCCGCCGCGGCCCGCCGCTCGATCGGCCGGGAGCTCGCGACCTTAACGAAATTCGTCAGCCGGGAGACCGTCAGCCTGTCGCTGCCGGAGGGCAAATATCCCAAAGATCTATCGGTCCTCGGCGGATTTAAACTGGTCGTTGAAGTAGCCGGAGGCATGAACCTGGTAAAGTTCGATCCTTTGCACATCAAGCGGATCCAGGCGATCGATGACGAATGGCGAAAATACTTTGGCCGCCATTTGTGATAAAATGATCCAATGAGGATCGTTATTTTAGGTCTGCCTCAAGCCGGCCAGCAGGAACTGTTCAGCGTGATCAGCGGGGTGCCGCTTGATACGATCCGCCAGAAGCCGATGGAGGCCCAGGTTGGGAGCTGCAATGTCCGCGATCCGCGGATAACGAAACTCTCCCAGATGTATAAGCCCAAGAAAACGACTTACACCCGGATCGAGTACCTGCTGCTGCCCGATTTTACCACGCAGGGGCCGTCGAAAAGCCTGATCCTGACGGAGTTGCGAAACGCGGACGAACTCTGCTGGGTCGCTCAAGCCGGTTCGGCCGAAGCCGATATCAATACCTTTCTCGCCGAGCTCATCATCAACGACCTGATGCTGGTTGAGAAGCGGCTGGAGAACATCAACCGCGAGCTGAAAAGCCGCCAGTCGGACGAGCGGCTGAAAGAAAAAGCGCTGATGGAGCTTTGCCAGAAACAGCTTAACCTTGAGCAGCCCGTCAGCGCCCTGGAGATGAGCGACGAGCAGAAAAAGCAGCTGCGCACTACCTATCAATTCCTGACGATCAAGCCGATCGTCCTGGTGGTCAATGTCCCCGAAGATAAGATCAAAGACGCTTCGATCGCTTTGGCGATCAGAGAAAAATATCATCACCCCTGCGTTCAGCTAAGCGCCGGCCTCGAAGCCGAGATCGGCCAGCTAGCGGAGAGCGAGCGGGGAGAATTTATGAAAGAGCTGGGGATCGACGAGCCGGCGGTCGATAAATTGAGCCGGCTGGTCTATGAAGGTCTGGGCCTGATCTCCTTTTTTACCGTCGGTGAAGACGAGGTGCGCGCCTGGCCGGTCCGGCGATCGGCCTCGGCGGCCGAAGCGGGCGGCGTGATCCACACCGATATAGCCAAAGGATTCGTGCGGGCCGAACATTTTACCTATGACGATCTGATCGCCCTCGGTTCGGAAGACAAGATCAAAGAAGCGGGTAAATTTTCCCTCAAGGGTCGCGACTACATCGTTCAGGACGGGGATATTCTAAGCTTTAGGTTTAACGTCTAGCCGCTTAAAAAGTGAAGTTCGTGTCGGCATTTTTGAGGCCGGGATGTTTTTGGTCCCGCTCGGAAACGATGACTTTTTCGACCTCGCCGAGCGGCCATTTGATGCCGATCGCCGGATCGTTCCAGAGGATCGCCCGCTCGTTTTCGGGGCTAAACAGGCCGGTGCAGGCGTAGATGACGTCGGTCTCGTCCGCGAGCGAGAGAAAACCGTGGGCAAAGCCGGGTGGGAAATAGAGCATTTTATGGTTTTCGCCGGTCAGGACCTCGCCATACCACTGGCCGAAAGTGGGGGAACCCTGCCTGATATCAACGCCGACATCAAAGATACTGCCGCGCGTGCATTTGACGAGTTTACCCATAGCCGCCGGGTGGATCTGATAATGCAATCCCCTGACGACCCCCTTTTTTGACCGGCTGTGGTTGTGCTGGACAAAGGGAACGGTAAAGCCGTCTTTGGCGAATTCATCCTTGTTATAGAACTCCATAAAGAAACCGCGGTCGTCGCCGAAGGCCTTCGGCTCGATGATCAGGATGCCGCGGATGGGGGATTCGGTGAATTTGAATTTAGCCATGATTAGATATATTATAACATGTGAAAGTTAAGAATTAATGGAGGAGATATCAATTGTCCGGCAAGAAATTATCGTTTATTGACAGGTATCTGACCCTCTGGATCTTTCTGGCGATGGCCGGCGGGGTGGCGCTCGGTTATTTTTTTCCGGGGATCGAGCGGACTATCAACTTCTTTTCGGTCGGCACGACTAATATACCGATCGCGATCGGCTTGGTCCTGATGATGTATCCGCCGCTCTCCAGGGTCAAATATGAAGAGTTGGGTGATGTTTTCCGCGACTTCAAAATACTTGGCCTGTCGCTTCTCCAAAACTGGATCATCGGTCCCGTCCTGATGTTTTTGCTGGCTATCATCTTTTTACGCGGTTATCCGGAATATATGATCGGCCTGATCCTGATCGGCATCGCCCGCTGTATCGCCATGGTGATCGTCTGGAATAAACTGGCGGAGGGCGACAGCGAATACGCCGCCGGGCTGGTCGCCTTCAACAGCATTTTCCAGGTTTTATTCTACAGCGTCTACGCCTGGATATTCATCACGCTCCTGCCGCCGCTCTTTGGCTTGAGCGGCGCGGCGGTCAATGTCTCTATCGCGCAGATCGCCCAGAGCGTTTTCATCTATCTCGGTATCCCGTTCCTGGCCGGGCTGATCAGCCGGTTCGGCTTGCTTAAGTTGAAAGGGGAGGCCTGGTACCACGATGTTTTTCTCCCCCGGATCAACCCGATCACGCTGATCGCCCTGCTTTTCACGATCGTCGTCATGTTTAGCTTGAA
>JAQUOB010000064.1 GCA_028717325.1 Candidatus Margulisiibacteriota bacterium | reverse complement strand
CCAAAACCGTCGAGTATCTATATGTTTGGGAGTTCAGCGAAGGCAAACTGCTGGCCGTCAAAGAAAAGAACGGAAAATATTCGGCCGATATCTATATTCCGGTGGCCAAAGAGTGGCTCGATCTGCGCGGGCTGTCCGAACAAGATCTGCAGGACATAATCAATAAGCCGATCAAGGCCTATAAACCCCTGCCTGCCGACAGGCAAGGCAAGAGAAAATAGATCTATCTTTTCCAGTGTCTTAATTTAATACTTGCCCCGGCCGCTACCAGATCGTTATCGTCTGTCAGCAAAGATGCTAAAATCTTGAAATTAGTAATATAACTGGGATCAAGATTGGCGGTAACCCTTTCTCTGGCTTCCCAATAGCCGCGGTTCGCCGCCCCATACCTTAATAAGTCAAACTCCGAATCAAAAGACCCTCTGCCATTTAAGCTGTTATAGGCATTCCTGGCGATACTTCTTTCGGCATCCAATAGATCATAAAGACAACCGGTCGATGTGTCCTGGGACCTTGAGGCCGCGTCTTTTAACTCTTGGTGGCAGCTTTTCGCCGCCGCGTCCATAATTTTATTTTTGGCGACATTCCCTCTTTTAATTAAATTTTCAAAAGCCCCCATCGCCACTTCTCTGCAGGCATCGCCGCTTACGCGTTCCAGAAGAATGTCTGACGGTGTCAAAGATGATTTTGCCGCGGCCGCTCTTACGCTCGAATTAGGGCTGGAACTCGCTATCTCCATAAGTATGTCTTCATCGACGATTGCCCTTTGCTTCAATGTTTCCAACGCCGCCAAAGCCGCGTCCTTGTCAACCGTATCATCACCGATTAATTTAAAAAGGGTCCGATCCGGCAACTCGGAGATCATCTTTTTTGTTTCATCCAGGATCGACGTTGTCTCCTCTGCGGGTTTTCCTGTAATATGCAGTTTGGCTTGAGCTGCTCTAATGACATCTTCGGAGCATTCTGGAGCCGGCCTTCGACTTTCCAAACCGATAATCCCCTTGAGAGTTCCGCGGTCCAGGTGCCCGGATTCCACGGCGGCCAGTCTTAGTTCTCTCTGCGGGCTCACTGCCCTTCTCTTGGCCGATGCCAATTCTGCCCGGGCAATAATTCCGGCGTTTCCCGTCTTATTTACACCGCTCATATTCATATTCTCCTTTAAAGTTTTCTTGATCTGTCGCCTATATTTATCAACAGTTCGGGTCGGGAATTTCACTATATTTCTGATAAAAATGTTATAATCAGGGTCATGAAATTCGAAACCGTGATCGGCCTCGAGATCCACGCCCAGCTGGCGACCAAGAGCAAGATGTTCTGCTCCTGCTCGAACAAATTCGGCTCTGAACCGAACACCAACATTTGTCCCATCTGCACCGGCCAGCCCGGCGTCCTGCCGGTCACCAACAAGAAAGCGGTCGAGCTGGCGATCAAGACCGCTCTGGCGCTGAAGTGCCGGATCGAGCCCCACTCGGTCTTTGCGCGCAAGCACTATTTCTACCCCGACCTGCCCAAAGATTTCCAGATCTCACAGTACGAACTGCCGCTGGCGACCGGCGGTTATTTGGAAATAGAAGTTGACGGCCAAAAGAGAAAGATCGGCATCACCCGCGTCCATCTCGAAGAAGACGCCGGCAAACTGGTCCACGTCGGCGCCGCCCGGATCATGGGCGCGGAGGAGTCGCTGGTCGATTACAACCGGACCGGCACCCCGCTGATGGAGATCGTTTCGGAACCCGACCTGCGCTCCCCCAGGGAAGCGGCGGTCTACACCCAGACCCTGGCCAACCTCCTGCGCTACATTATGGTCTGCGACGCGAAGATGGAGGAAGGTTCACTGCGCTGTGACGCTAATCTTTCAATCAGAGAAGTCGGGAACCAGGAGTTTGGGGTCAAAACAGAAGTCAAGAACATGAACTCGTTCAAGGCCATTGAGAAAGCCCTGTTGTCCGAAGAAAAAAGACATCATGAAGTCATTGAAGAAGGCGGCCAGATCGTCCAGGAGACCAGGTTCTTTGACGATGTAACGGAGACGACGACCGGCATGCGCAGTAAAGAGTTCGCCCACGATTACCGCTACTTTCCCGAACCTGACCTTGTTCCCATCGAGCCGCCCGGAGAATGGATCGAAGAGATCAAAAAGACGATTGGCGAGCTGCCGGCGCAGAGAAGAGAGCGGTTCATCAAAGATTATCAACTGCCGCCGGAGATGGCCTCGCTCCTGATCGCCAACAAGAGCATGGCCGATTATCTAGAAGAAACGGTTAAGCTCTTTCCCAAGGCCACCGCGGCCGCCAACTGGCTGACCGGCGATATCACTGCCTATATGAACGAGAATAAAAAAGATTTCAGCCAACTCAACTTAACTCCGGCCCAACTGGCGGAGATACTTCGGCTGATCGACGACGGCACGCTAAGTAACAAGATCGCCAAAACCGTGCTGTTTACGGTTTTAAAGACCGGCAAACAGGTCAAAGACGTGATCGCCGAATCGGGGCTGACGCAGATCAGCAACGAGGACGAACTGAAAAAGATCGTTCAGGAAGTGATCAATAACAATCCCAAGCAGGTCGAACAGTTCAAAGCCGGCAAAGAAACCGTCATGATGTACCTGGTCGGTCAGGTGATGAAGTTATCAAAGGGACGGGCCAACCCTGCCCTGGCCAACAAATTATTAACGGAACTGCTGAAGTAAGTCTTAGCCGGGGAAACGCTACCTTAACTGCTGGAATTCATCTAATAGTGTCTTGAATTTTGAAAGATACTCGGCCTCATCGACTGCCTGACCGTGCCGCCGCTCGAAAATAAGCCCCAGTTTCAAAATATGTTTGGCTCCTTTTTCCAGCGCGTCGACAGCGGCCCGCTTATTGCCCGCTTTGAGCAGCGGTTCCAAGTTCGGCAAAGACAATGATAGGCCGTAGACCTTACTTTTGCATTGCGCTAACCAGGCCTCTCTTAATTTGCCGCCGGTTTTTTGTCTTTCTTCTTTATCCTGATAAAAAAATTGTCCCATAAATCGCTTGATCTCTTTGGCCACGAACCGGCGCCAGCCGCTTTGTGTCAGCATCCTGGGATCGGCCAGGTATTTTGCGATATCATCGGCGAACATCTTTAAAATGATCCCGATCGCTTCCTCCGCGTCTCCCTGCAGCCGGGTTAAACAGCCCAGCTGGGAACGAAGGACCCGCTGCCGCGTTTTCATATCAATGACAGCCAGAGCCAGCAGGTCCTTGGCCAGACCTTCCGCCTGCTTGGTCCCGACCAGAACAAGATGCATCGAAGCGACGATCCTGTCAAAAGCATTCTGCTTGTTCCAGGCGGAAAAATTATCGAACTCATCATGCAGGTCGTACAATAGATCGAAGCCGTCAAACCCCAGATCTTTGTTTTCGGCGCCCGGCATCGAGCTTTCCAGATCGTTGAGCCGGGCGATCAGCCGATCGTTCCGGCCGGGCTCGGCGCCGACTCTTTCCACCTCATGGCGCATCATGCTTGACAGCATATCGGTCGTAACATGCTTGTTGCCCATCATTTCTTGAATTAACCCGCTGTCGGTCGTATGGTTAACGACCTGCCTGACGGTCCAGCGGCCGTCCTTATAGCGGAATTTGCCGTTGATCCCGTTGTGAACGGGCCCGGCCGGTTCGGCACGGACGGTTTTTTCGTTGACGACCAGACGCTGGTTGACCATGGCTCTCAAACTTTTTTCCAGGACATCGGTCAAAGCCCGCAAGCTATTATCGGCCATGACATTTTGGCCCTTGGCTTTAAGCAGCCTGGCTGCCGTCCCCAGCCGGCCGGCTAAACGGTCCGGGCCGGCGGTCGCTCCGAACGGGTAGACGCGCCGGTAATAATCGATAAACTCGGCTATCTTGGCCAGGCGCCGGTCCGCCCGGGCGACCATCTCCGGCTGATTCAGTTTTATGCCTTTGGATCGAAATTCACCCGCTGCGTAGACCTCGGCCCGTGCGCGCCAGATCGCGGAATAGAGGAACAAGTAACCCAGTTCTTCATCGGCCGCGAACTCTTTTTTGAACTCGAAAAGCTGTCTGCCATAGTCGACCAGAGTGGGTCCGCGGAAGGGCTTGTTCCTGGCCGGTCTGGCGTCGCCGGCGCGCCCGCACAAGCGCAGGCCTCCCTTTTCATCGGGGACTAAGTGAACCCCTTCAGCTAAATCCTGGCTGTGGTTTTCGACATAGGACTGGCTTACAACCAGCTTTTTGAGCTCCGGGCCGCATTCCCGCAAACGCTTGAACAGAATCCTGCCGTCCGCCGGATGCAGGCGAGCCAGCTGTTCTAAATTATTCCTTGAGGCATCGGTAATTTCCGGCGCAAGACGGCCGATCAATTGTCCGACCGCCCGCCATGATTTGGGAGCGGCGTCCGCCCTGTCGGACGTTCGTTTTAGCTGGAAGAATCTTGATCTTAATGCTTCAACTAATAAATATCTCATATAATTCACTTCGCCATTTACCTGGCCAAATTTCACTGTGTTATAATTAAAACAATGAGCGACATAGCTTATCAGGTCAGGGATTCCCTGTATTTAAACATTACCAACCGCTGTACCAACCAGTGTCCGTTCTGCATCCGCTATAAAAAGCGCGAATTCGATCAAAAATACCTGCTCTGGCTGGAAAAAGAACCATCGATCGAAGAGATCATGGCGGCGATCGGCGACCCGACAAAATACAAGCAGATCGTCTTTTGCGGGTATGGTGAACCACTGATTCGGCTGGACATAATTAAAGAAGTAAGCAGAAAGCTGAAAGCGGACAGCAGAGCACGGGAAGTGAAAATACGAATCGACACGAACGGCCATGGCAACCTCTTCTGGGGCAAAAACATCCTGCCCGAACTAAAAGGCCTGATCGATTTTATTTCCATAAGCTTAAATGCCGAGAACGCCGAGGTCTACGATCAGATCTGTCATTCGTTCTACGGCAAAGCCGCTTATCCGGCCATTGTTGAATTCATCCGCGAAGCCAAGAAGTATATTCCCGAAGTCGAGGCCTCGGTCGTTGACCTGCCGACAGTCAACAAAGAAAAATGCCGACAAATCGCGGCCGATTTGGGTGTAAAATTCAGGGTGAGACCCTATTACGAGGAGACCTATGTCAGATAAATTCGATATTGCAGTATTGGGCGGTGGACCGGGCGGCTACGCGGCGGCGATCCGGGCCACCCAACTGGGTGCCAAAGTCGCCCTAATTGAAAAGGACAAGCTCGGCGGCGTCTGCCTCAACCGCGGCTGTATCCCGACCAAAGCCATCATCGCCTGCACCTCGCTCTACGAAAAAGTCCAGAAAGCCGAAAGTTTTGGTATCTCGACCGGCGAGCCGACCATCGATCTGGCCAAAGTGATCGAGCGAAAAAACACCCTCGTAGCTAAGATCGTCAAAAACCTGCAGGGCTTGATCGAAAAGAACAAGATCGAAATTATCACCGGCACAGGACAAGTTGAAAGACCAGGATCAATTAAAGTCGGGAACCGCGACGTTCAGTCGCGGGCCATCATCATTGCTACCGGGTCTGTTCCCAGTTGTCTGCCAGGATTGAGCTTTGACCAGGAGAAATTCCTTTGCAGCGACGACGCGCTGGAGCTCAAAGACGTCCCAAAACAGATCACGATCGTCGGCGGCGGAGTGATCGGCATCCACTTCGCGGCGATCTACAGCACGCTTGGTTCCGAGGTTACGATTTATGAAGCCCTGCCGGAAATATTGACCGGCATCGATGAGGAAGTCGTCGCTTTGGTCAAAAGGATATTAAATCGAAAGAGAGTCAAGATTTTGACCGGAACTCTCTTTGACCCGGCCAAGGCCGAGGGCAAGACGCTGATCTGCGTCGGCCGCACCCCCAATATCATGGGGCTCGAAGCTTTGAACCTGAAAATGAATAAGCGAAGCGTTTGGGTCAGCGAAAAAATGGAAACAAGCGTCAAAGATGTTTATGCCGCGGGCGACGTCTGCAGCCAGACGATGCTGGCGCATGTCGCGTATGAACAGGGCGTCATAGCGGTGGAAAACGCGCTGGGCGGCAGCAAGACATTCGATTACGATTGCATCCCGATCGGCATCTACACCAATCCCGAGATCGGCGCCATCGGGCTGACCGAAAAAGCGGCGCGCGAAAAGGGTATCAATGTCAAAATCGGGAAGTTCCCCTTCGGCGCGCTGGGGATCGCGCAAGCCATGGGCGAGATAGAAGGATTCGTCAAATTCGTTTGTGATGAAAAAGACAATATCTTAGGCGCTCATATTATCGGACCGGAGGCAACCTCGCTGGTCGGCACGGCCGCACTGGCAATCAAAAATAAACTGACAGTTGAACAGGTCGCAGACACCTTCCAGTCCCACCCCTCCTACCCCGAAGGCCTGCAGGAAGCGGCTGAAGCAGTCCTAAAGCGGGCGCTGCATATTTTGAACTGAAGTTAGACCAGCAGCGTATTTGCTGTCATCAATTTTGATTTAGGCAAACCCATTAGG
The DNA here is from genome assembly GCA_028717325.1 of Candidatus Margulisiibacteriota bacterium. GTDB lineage: Bacteria > Margulisbacteria > WOR-1 > O2-12-FULL-45-9 > XYB2-FULL-48-7 > JAQUOB01. The sequence goes on along the minus strand of JAQUOB010000064.1, from coordinate 338 downwards.
TCGAGGACAGTAACCCCGACATCGGGAATGATACCCTTCTCTTTCAATTTAACTTCTTTGCCGAGCACCCAGAACGGCACCGGGTTGAGTGAATGTTGTGTGCTGGGGACCATTTTCCCGTCTTTATCCAGCATCATCTCATCAGCGTTGCCGTGATCGGCTGTAATGATAAATATTCCGCCTCGGCTTAACCAGGCAGGAACGAGTTTTTCCAGGCAGGAAGAAATAGCGCCGATAGCCTTAATCGCCGCCTCAATATTTCCGGTGTGGCCGATCATATCGCAGTTTTGAAAATTGTGAACCACCAGGGAATAATCATTATCAGCCATGGCTTTGAG
>JAQUOB010000063.1 GCA_028717325.1 Candidatus Margulisiibacteriota bacterium | reverse complement strand
CCCGCGAGGTCGGCGCCGAGAAATATCGCGCCACCGCCTTTATCCGCCTACAGCCAATCGACCAGCGGAACGTCCTCTTCGGTGAGTTCGAGATCGAGCATCAGACGGCCGAGCTGATCATGCTCCACTTCATGCGCCGGTTCCCCCGCTACAACATCATGATCGTCTTCGGCGAAGAAGTTTACATCGGCCGCGATAACGAAATATTCCGGGAAAAGATCAACCGCAAAAAGGTGGTCCTGCCGAAACAAGCCGATGAATATGAAAAGTACTGGCTGGCTTTCTACCGTTCCCAGTTCATCCCGGAGCGCAAGAACCTGCGCTATCTAAAGCGGATGATCCCCAAGAAGTACTGGAAATGGGTAACGGAGCTGAAGGAATTCGGGCTCGGCTGATCAAAAGTGCGGCGCGAAACTAACCAGGAAATAGGCCAGCGCGGAGATACACGCCGCCGCCGGGATGGTCACTATCCAAGCCCAGACGATCCGGCCAGCCATGTCCCATTTCACGGCGCTGAACCGCTTGATCGAACCGACCCCCATGATCGCTCCGGTGATCGTATGCGTGGTGCTGACCGGGATCCCCATGGCTGAAGAAAAGAAAAGCGTGATCGCCGCTCCGGTTTCGGCGCAGAACCCGTCGACCGGCTTAAGCTTTGATATCTTCTGTCCCATCGTCTTGACGATCCGCCAGCCGCCAAACATGGTCCCGAAAGAGATCGCCGCATAACAAGCTATCACGACCCAATCTGGCACGTGATACTTGCCGCCCAGCAAGCCGGCGCTGAACAGTAAACTGGCAATGATGCCCATAGTTTTTTGCGCGTCGTTGCTGCCGTGCCCCATGCTGTACAAAGCCGCGGATATGAGCTGGCCCTTTCGAAATAAATGATCGACTTTAAATGGCGCGGCATTTCGAAATAACCAGTAAACGATCACCCCGATCAAACTGCCCAGCAATAAGCCGACCACAGGTGAAATAACGATAAAGGCCACTGTTTTGGAAATCCCTTCCCAGACCAAGGCCCGGGGCCCGGTTTTGACCAGCGCCGAGCCGATCATCCCTCCGACCAGGGCATGGGAAGAACTGGTCGGCAGGCCGAGGTACCAGGTGATTATGTTCCAGCCGCATGCTCCGAACAGCGTGCCGAATATTATCTGCTTGTCGATTATCGAGATATCGATGATCCCTTTGCCGATCGTATTGGCTACATGCAAGCCAAAGAAAAAGAAAGCGATAAAATTGAAGAACGCGGCCCAGACGACCGCGCGGCGAGGAGAAAGGACCCGGGTAGAAACCACTGTAGCGATCGAATTGGCCGAATCGTGAAAACCGTTGAGGAAATCAAAAGCCAGCGCCAGAGCGATCAAGAGGACAATGGCTAGCGTCATTTTACGCCTGTTTCAAGCAGATCGATTGAACGCGATGGGCCACATCTTCGCAGATATCAAGCAGCGTCTCGGCTTCCTGGTAGATCTCTTTCCACTTGAGGACGGCGATAAAATCTTTCTCGTTATCGAAGAGCTCGGTCAGCATGCTGTCCCTCATCGCATCGCCGACATTCTCCAGCCGGTTGATCTCGACGCAGGCATCGGCCACTTTTTTCAGATGTTTCAGGTCGTGCATCCCCTTGATGGCTTGCGCGATCGCCAGGACCGATTCTTCGATCACCTGGGCGAACTTGACCAGATTGGGATGAACTCCGCTTAATTTGTAGACTTTCAGCCGGCTGGTGATCGTGTAGATCATATCGATCACGTCGTCAAGCTCAACCGCGAGCGTATGAATGTCTTCCCGGTCGAATGGAGTAATAAATGTCTTGTTCAACTGCTCGATGATAAAATGGGCGGCTTCGTCACCCTTCTGTTCGATCGCGTGGATTTGCTCAACCTGGGCATCGCCGATCACTCCGCTGCCGACGATCGCCTTGAAAGCAGCCGCGCCTTCAACGGCATAACCAACTTGGTTTTCGAACAAGGCGAAAAAGTCGACTTTCTTGGGGAAGAATTGCAGAATCATTATTAGTCCTTTCTCTACCGCCGGCCGTGAAGCGTAAATTATCAGTTAACTGGGCGGTGCTGGGATCGAACCAGCCACCTTGCGATTATCAGTCGCATGCTCTACCAACTGAGCTAACCGCCCAAACCGATTTCGTCGGTAATGACCAATTAACATTGTATCAGATTTTGGGAACAGTTTTAAGTGCCCGGCTTTAATATTTTTCTTAAGGCCGGTCCTTTGGCGTGCATCCCGTCATAAAAATCCTCGCCGCTCAGGGAAAAAACTGCCGGGTTATAAGACCCGTATGTTTTGATCTTTTGTTTCGCAGCAAGATCAAGATAATAATTTTCGGCCGCCAAAATGATCTTATACTTATCGGCTGTGGTTAAAATATGGTACGCCAGAGGATGGTAAGGGACCAGGAAAAAGGACACCCTGACCCCATCCTTGAGCATCAATTGAACCAACCGCTCAAATTTAATTTTCAGGCCAGGATCCAATTGCGTGAATTCTTCCAGCGAATAGGCCGCGGGGTCGGCCAGCGCCTTGCGGCGGACCTCCGAAGGCGTGATGCTCCGGACATTGATGCCGTAATTTATGGAACCATCCGACAGCTTGATCATCTCTTTTGCGATCCGGTCGGCGGTGGGCAGGCAGTGCATGCCCGCCTCGTTTTTTCCCTGCAGGCCCTTGAGCCAGTACCAAAAAGAGAGCTGAAAATAACTGGGCGAAAACAGCTCGAAATATTTATCTTGAAAATAATTGGCGACCCGGCGGCGTTCGCTTTTGACCGAAAGATACGCCGCACAATCGTCATAATCGCTTTTGACCGCCCAGTATCTTGTCAGCTGGTTCTTGTTCAACAGCCAGGGATCCAGGCCGATGATCACCGCGGCGGGCAGCCGGTCCTTTTTGCGGTACTGCCAGTAGACGGCCATGAGGTCCTCGATCGAAACGCCGGAAACGCTGTTGTTAAAAAATGAACGGCCGGGGAACATGTCCGAATTGATCTGCAGCGTGCGGCTCGAGCCCAAAACGACCAGGTCTTTCCGTTCGGCCAGGCCGTCGATATAATATTTTTGCAGCAGCCTTTCCTCATAATTCCCCAGGATCACCGCGTTCCGGCCTTTGAGCAAAATGTCCGCCAGCCCCTGGCCAAATCTTTCGCTCCGGAAGAGATTGGCCGGGTCGACAAAATAATTAAAGCCGACCAGGGCGACCAGGACCGGCAAAAACAACAGTATTTTTTTTAACAGTTTAATGAATTGCATGGCCGTTTAAAATTGAAAATAAATGAATTGCGACTGATTAAAAACGCCGAAAAGAATGATCCAGATGACCAGGACATAATAGATCGCCCAGCGAAACCAGGCCGGTTTTTCCGAGAACATCGCTCTTATTTTCCCGTGCCGCTGTATCAAATGAACGTATTCCATAAGTCCGATCGAAGCAAAGGCGATCGCATAATCAACGTTGGCAAACCCCAGGCCGGCCATCGACTTTTTGATCGCCGCCACGCTCCAGGGGTTATTTAATCCGTCAAAAATATGGGTGGCTATGTACAGGGCTTCCGAGACGTTCCTGGCCCGGAAGAAGATCCAGGCAAAACAGACCAGGGAAAAAGTGATCGTCACCTGCGCGGCCTTGTAAACAACCGGCATTTTGGCCAGGCCCGTGAAAGCGATGACCCTTTTCCTCATTTCACCCGTCCAGAGCGAAAACACCAGATAAAAGCCGTTCAAGGCGCCCCACAAAACATAGGTCCAGTTGGCGCCGTGCCAGAGTCCGCTGATCAAGAAGGTGAGGAAGAGGTTAAACTGCCACTTCCACCTGGGCACCCGGTTGCCGCCGATCGAAATATAAAAATAGTCCCTGAACCAGCTCGACAGCGAAATGTGCCATCTTTTCCAGAACTCCGAGATCGATTTTGAAAAATACGGCCGATTAAAATTGTCCATCAATTTAAAGCCCATGACCTGGGCGGCGCCGATGGCGATGTCCGAATAACCGGAAAAATCGCAATAGATCTGGAACGCGAAGAAAACGGTCGCGATGATGAGCGACAAGCCGGTATAATCGGTCGGATTGTTGTAAACCTGATTGACCAGGATGGCCAGACGATCGGCGATGACGACCTTTTTAAACAGCCCCCAGACCATAAGTTTTAAGCCGTCCGCCACGCGTTGATAATCAAAAAAATGCTCTTCGTAAAATTGGTGGATAAGATTTTGAGGCCGCTCGATCGGCCCGGCCACCAGCTGGGGATAAAACAGAACGTATAACGCGTAGATGCCGAAATGGCGCTCGGCCTTTTGTTTGCCCCGGAAGACCTCGATCGTATAGCTCATGGCTTGAAACGTGTGAAAAGACAGGCCAATGGGCAGGATTATAAACAAAGCGGAGATCGGATAATTCCAGTGTATGGTTCTGGCCAAAAAAGCGATATTGTCATTGAGGAAATTGAAATATTTGAAAAAAGCGAGAAAACCGACATTGGCCACTATGCTCAACGCCAGAAATAATGAGCGCCGCGGCTGCTTTGACCTTTCTATATAGATGCCGGCAAAATAATCGACGATGATGGTCGCCGCCAGGATCAGTATGTAGGCGGGAATAAACGCCATGTAAAAAAAGCAACTGGCTGTTAAAAGGAGCGCCCAACGATACTTTTGCGGCAACAGAAAATAAAGGCCGGTTATAAAAACAAAAAAGACCCCGAATTGCCATGAATTAAAGAGCATTACTTATTATATTATATCAGAAAATCAAGGGGCGCGGCGGCAGCCGCAAAATATGATACAATTAAGACCCTAACGGGGCCGTAGCTCAGCTGGGAGAGCGCTAGATTTGCATTCTAGAGGTCAGGGGTTCGATCCCCCTCGGCTCCATTCATTTTACTGCTGCTACCGCCGACACAATCATCATAATATTGAAGATAATGATCCTACTAAAAAAAATGCCTGAATAATTTTATCGATTATTCAGGCATTCAAAGATAATAAAAAACCCGGCAGCGTTCTACTCTCCCTCCAAACGAAGTAAGGAAGTACCATTGACCCAGGAGGCTCCCTAGTAGTATAAAAAAGAGAATTAATCAGCAAATTTATCTTGATCTTTTGAGGTGGTTTTCGGTGGGCTTCAAATGCGTTACAGCGCTTTCTCGAAGATCAGTTGAAAGCAACAAGTCCTATGTGCCAATGTCCTTCATACAACATAGAACTTTTTTTCTCGACATAATCTGCCGCTGCTTCAAAACGCGGGTCTTCCTTTATTGCCGGGTGAATTGCGTGATCAGGATTCCCTATGTTTTGAGAAGGAGCGCATTCAGCAACGTCGAATCCGGCCGCCTCAACGACGCTTCTTAATGATTTCTGGCTAAATATAAATCGGTGATCAAGTGAAAAATACCGGTGCTTGTTTTCCTGGTCACTGGTTGAGAAGTCCGGCGTGTGCAAATAGAGCATTCCACCCGGCCGTAAAATGCTTCTAATTAACCCAAGTTCCCTCATTAAATCATCATAGTGCTCAACCACATCGAATAAAGTAATCAGGTCCATGCTTCCAGGCCTAATAATCCCTTTTTCAATGACTCCTGATAATTCGCCATGGGAAGCGTTTAAGCCCTTTTCTCGCGCTTCCTGCCAGGCAGCGTAGGACACATCGATCCCAAAAGCCTTAAGCCCGTATAATTGAGCAATTTCTAAAGTCAGCCCGCGGCCAAAACCAATATCCAAGTACATTTGGGGCCGTTTCGGCGCCAATTCCAGTAAAGATTGGAAGCGGTTATCAGTCATAACCATCCGCCAGATATGTTCATTGGGCGACTGCAGATTGACATGGTCGCTGCCATAATTTTGCATGTAGCTTTCGTCATAAATAAGCCGCCTTCCTTTTCCCGGCAAAACGGGGTTCTGAAAGGCGCTGCCGCATTCTTTGCATTCATCATAATTTAACACCACATCCCGCCTGGCAACTGTAACTTTCACCTGGCCATAATTTTGGACAACGCGTGAGTCACAAACCGGGCATTCGGGAACGCTCTTAAACTTGATTGGTTGACTTGCAATTGTTAATTGGGATGTTGGTTTTAACCCGCAGAATAGCTTCTGAGGAAGAGAATAGTGTTTCGCTAAGATAGTTGTCATGATCGTTAGAGCCTCTAATTTACATATATTTATCGCCATTTTCTTAGTCAAATTTCAGGGTTATTTTAAACTAAACGTCCAGGAAATAAATATGCTTAAATATCTTTATGAGATCCTGCGATGACAATAGAGGATGTTAGAGCTAGCATTCATTCGGAGTACAAAATAGGCAAATAAAAAACCCGGCAGCGTTCTACTCTCCCTCCAAACGAAGTAAGGAAGTACCATTGACCCAGGAGGCTTTCACTACCGTGTTCGGAATGGGAACGGGTGGGACACCTCCGGTATGGCCACCGGGATTTTTATTCTTTTTTCAAAGATCTACGAACCTATATTATATAATTAAATAGAGTTACCAAACAATAAGGATTGACCCCCGCATGCGAGAAAGATCAAGTCCTCGACCGATTAGTACTGGTCAGCTCAGACATTACTGCCTTTACACCTCCAGCCTATCAACCTTGTGTTCTGCAAGGGGTCTTACCCTCTGTATTGCTACAGAGATGGGGAAACTAATCTTGAGGTGGGCTTGATGCTTAGATGCTTTCAGCATTTATCCCTGCCAGACATAGCTACCCAGCGTTTGCGGGTTGGCCCCACAACTGGTACACTAGAGGTCTGTTCCTTCCGGTCCTCTCGTACTAGGAAGGACTCCTCTCAATTTCCCTTGCGCCTGCACCGGATATGGACCGAACTGTCTCACGACGTTCTGAACCCAG
>JAQUOB010000062.1:5370-7071 GCA_028717325.1 Candidatus Margulisiibacteriota bacterium | reverse complement strand
AAAGGAAATTTCAGTATTTTTTATGCTTAAGCTCTATATCAAGAAAGTCGTTGAAGGCCATAATCTGACCCGCGAAGAGGCGGGCCTGGCGATGGACGCCATTATGCAGGGCAATGCCACTCCCTCGCAGATCGCCGCCCTGATCACCGCCTTACATATTAAAGGGGAAAGCATCGACGAGATCACCGGTTTCGCCGAAAAGATGCGCGAGCACGCGGAAAACATCTATCCCCACACCCAAGATCTGGTCGACACCTGCGGCACCGGCGGGGACTTTTCCGGGACGTTCAATATCTCGACCGTGTCGGCTTTGGTCGCGGCGGGGGCTGGCGTTCCAATTGCCAAGCACGGCAACCGCTCGATGTCGAGCCGCTGCGGCTCGGCTGACCTGCTGGAGGCGCTGGGGGTCAAGATCGATCTCGAACCGAAAAAGGTCGAAGCCAGCATCGACCGGGTCGGCTTCGGCTTCATCTTCGCTCCCAACTTCCATAAAGCGATGAAGTTTGCCTCCCCGACCAGGAAAGAGATCGGCATCAGAACGGTCTTCAATATCCTCGGGCCGCTGACCAACCCCGCGCACGCCTCGGCCCAGGTACTGGGAGTCTTTCAGCCCGAGCTAACCGATGTCATGGCGTCTGTCTTGAAAAATCTGGGGACCAAACACGCGATGGTAGTACACGGCGTTGACGGCATCGACGAGATCTCGATCTCGGATCGGACAAAAGTTTCGCACCTGCGGGGCGGCAAAATAGAGAATTATTTCATCAAGCCGGAGGATTTCGGCCTCCGCCGCGAAAAAAGAGAAGCGATACTGGGCGGCTCGGCGGCGGAAAACGCGGAGATCGCGCTCCAGATCTTGAGGAATGAAGAAAAAGGGGCGAAACGCGACGTGGTGGTGTTGAACGCCGCCGCGGCGCTCGTTGTGGGCGGCCGGGCGAAAGACGTGAGGGCAGGGATAAAGCTGGCGGCGGAGTCGATCGATTCGGGCGCGGCTCGCCAAAAACTCGAACAGCTGATCGAATTTACACGAGGATAAAAAATGTTCATAAAAACCAATGATCTGGTCAAGAAATACGGCAGCAAGCTGGCGGTCAACCATGTTTCGATCGAGGTCAATCAGGGCGAGGTGGTCGGCCTGCTGGGGCCGAACGGCGCCGGCAAAACCACGACTTTTTATATGGTGACCGGGCTGATCAAGCCGAACGAAGGCAAGGTTTATCTCGGCGACCACGATATCACCCGCCTGCCGATGCACAAACGGTCGCATCTGGGCATCGGCTACCTGCCGCAGGAGCCCTCGATCTTTCGAAAATTGAGCGTCGAAGAAAATATCCGCATCCTCTGGGAGCTGATGCCGGAGATCCCTAAAAAGGAATACGACAGCCGGCTGACCGCCCTGCTGGACGAGCTGGGAGTGACCCACCTGCGCAAACAGAAGGCCTATTCGCTTTCCGGCGGCGAACAGCGGCGCGTCGAGATCGCCCGGGCGCTTTCGACCGGCCCCTCATTCCTTTTGCTTGACGAGCCGTTCACGGGGATCGACCCCAAGACGGTCGGCGATCTGCAGGACATTATCCGCCATCTCAGGGAAAAGGGGATCGGCGTGCTCATCACCGACCATAACGTCCGCGAAACTCTGGCCATCACCGACCGCGCCTACATTATCCATAAGGGCGAGATACTTGTCTCGGGCAATTCGAA
>JAQUOB010000062.1:1494-5270 GCA_028717325.1 Candidatus Margulisiibacteriota bacterium | reverse complement strand
GTCCTGGTCCTGGGGGTGCTGGTCTCGTTCATCAACCTGACCTTTTCCGAGATCGTCGTGCCGGAGTCGAACAAAGCGGCGAAAAATCTTTTAATTGAAACGGCCGTCACGCAGCAGCCCAAACTCCAGAAAAACGTCTTTTTGCCCGAGCTGGAGCAGGGGGCGCTCAAGCGGATCTTTTACGCCGAAACAATGAAAGGGCAGACGATGTCCGGCGTGATCGTCCAGGAATTCGACCAGGGCAAGCTGGCGCAGATCATCAACGCCGACGAGGCCGCCTGGATGCAGGACAAGAACCAGTGGCTCTTCAAGAACGGGATCATCTATATTTTATCGGAAACCGGCGAATACAAGCACATTATCAGATTTAAGGAGCAATATATCACGATCAAATACACGCCCGCCGATTTCTTTGTCGGTGACCGCAACCCCGACGAGATGAATATCGGCCAGTTGAAAGAGTTCATTGCGCTCAAGCAGAAGATGGGCTCCGATATCACCGACCTCAACATCCAGCTCAACATGAAAATGTCGATCCCGTTCGCCTCGCTGGTCTTTGCCCTGCTCGGCGCGCCGCTTGGCCTCTCGCCCCGCCGCACCTCGGGCTCGGTCGGGCTGGGCATCTCGATACTCGTGATCTTCTTTTACTATCTCTTGACCTCGGTCAGCATCGCGGTCGGGGAGCTGAAATTCTTCACGCCGGGGCTGGCCGCCTGGCTGCCCAACATTGTCACGGGCGGCCTCGGCTGGTACATCCTGTCAAAGGCGGCGGACCAATGAGCTTTCCTTTCGCCGTCCAGGTTGTTCTGCTGCTGCTCATCGTCAGCGGCGCGATCGCCTATATCGGCAACTACGTCGGCCGCTACATCGGCAAACGCCGCCTGGCGCTCTTTCACTTGCGGCCCCGTCATACCGCGATCACGATCACGGTCATCTCCGGCGTTCTGATCGCCGTCACGACCATGGCCGTCCTGCTCACGGTCTCGCAGGACGCCCGCACCGCCTTTCTCGGGCTGGACAAACTGAAAGGCCAGATCGTCGAAAAATCACAGGAATTGTCGGCCGCCAACGTGACGCTGCAAAAACTAAATGACGAACTGGCGGCCAAATTGAAAGAACAAAAAAATTTGGAGGAAAAACTCGCCGGGGCCAAGACCGAGATCGGGCAGTTGAACAAGACCAAGCAAAAACTCAGCCGCGAGGTCGCCGTCACGCGGCAGGGCGAGGTCATATTTAAAAAAGGCGAGGTCATTTCCCTTTCGCTGATCCAGGGCGGGCCGGAAAAAGAAAAGATCGAAGCGGGGCTCCGGCAGATCATCACCAATGCCGATGCCGGCCTGCGGGGCTACGGGCTCAAGGGCTCGCTTTTGAGCGTGTCGCCGGAGGATTTCGATCAGGCGGTCTACGGCCTGCTCGGGCAGAATAAAATGTTTGTGGTCAAGCTCCTGGCCCTGCGCAACACGCTCTGGGGCGAAGCCGTGCCGGCGCGGTTTGAGACGCTGGAGAACAAGCTGGTTTTCCGCGAGAACGAGGAGATCGCGAGCGGCGAAATAGCCGCCCGGCTCCAGGCGCCGCAAGTCGAGCAGGAAGTGGCCAGGATACTCGGCCTGGCGCGCCAAGCCGCGCTCTTGGCCGGCGTCCAGCCCGATCCTTCGGGCTCGCTGGGCGGCGTTCCTTACGCCCAGATCGTCGATATTTCCAAGAAGATAAGGAACTCCGACCGAAAAACGGTCCTCCGGGTTTACGCCCGAAAGGATATCTTCGCTATCGGCCCGCTCGACGTCGTTTTTAAGACCAGCTTCAAATGATACTCGCTATCGATCCCGGCAAGGATAAGTGCGGCTTGGCTTTTTTGGACAAGGCCGGGAAGGTGCTGGAACAAAAGATCATCAAACGCAAAGACCTCTTCCGGCTCGTGCCTCACTATCAGGCCGCGACGATCGTGGTCGGCGAATCGGCCAACGGCCGGATCGTTTTGGCGGAACTGCAAAAACACCATCCCGGCCAGCGTATAGTCCTGGCCGATGAAAAAGATTCGACTTCACAGGCCCGCGACCTCTACTGGCGGGCCAATCCGCCCCGCGGCTGGCGCCGGTTCGTGCCGACTTCGTTCCTGACCCCGCCCGTACCGGTCGATGACTATGCCGCGGTGATAATCGGGCAACGATTTCTACAAAACCGGAGCTGAAATCCGGGCGGCAAATTGACGATAACATATTAGGTAGAAAATGAATAAACCGGAGAGAATTAACGGCACGCCGCCATCGATTTTTCGCTTGCTGACAGGCCAGCATTCGGAGTTTTTCCGTCCTATGGTTTTTCACGGCACGCGGGATGTCCTCTTCAAATTCATCAGAGAGCACGGCGGCAGAGGAGCGATTAAAATTGCGGTCGTGGGCTGCTCGGCGGGCGAAGAGGTCTATTCCTTATTGGCCGCGCTGGATCAGGCCGGACTGCGATCAAGAGTCGAATTAAGGGCGATCGATAACGATCCTCAAATGTTGATCCGGGCGCAGCGCGCCGCTTATTCTTTCGGCGAATACGGCGGCCGGCAGAATTTTTTTGAGGGGCTGGCCCGGGAATATCGAGAATATTTCGTCGAGCACCCGACCGATAGCGCGTTCTTTACTCTGGTCCCCCGAATAAAAAAAGGCGTTCATTTTCAACTGGCCGATGCCGCGAAGAGTGATTTTAAGACCAACGTTCCCAGGCAAGACGTTGTGGTAATGAATAATGTTTTGGTCCATGTCCAAGCGGAAGAGAGAGAAAAAATTATTTCGAATGTAATAAACAGTTTATCGCCCGGCGGCCTGCTTATTACGAACGAGGATATTGATCATCCGTCTTTGATCCCGGCCGGAAGAGCGGGAGCAATTCGCTCTTATGTTTTAAGGCTGGATTCTGCCGCCCAATACGCCCAATAGTTTTCCTTTGTCTGACTGAAATTTCCCCCTTTAACCAGCGATGAAATAGGGACAGCCAAAAGCTTCAAAACATGAAAGTACAATCTGCAAATTATAATTATTTGTTGACGCAAAACTCCGGATTGCCGGGCGGCGCCTCGGTGCCGGTTTCGCGCCGATCCGTCAAATCAAAATATTTCCCCAATTGGTTCAGGTTATTGAATGCCAATTTGTGGGGGAATGAATTGGCGGTCATGAGCAACTGCCGCCACAATTGCTCCCAACAGCTTTTGGGTTTAAAAGAAAAATTTTCGGCGGCTGAAGGCCGGCTGATCGATCAGGCCTTTGAGCTGGCCTGGCGGGCTCATTACGGCCAGTTCCGTTTGAGCAACGAGCCGTACGTGACCCATGCGCTCGCGACCGCGCAAATCGTAAAAGAGTGGGGGTTAGGTGCGGAAGAAATAGCGGCCGCTCTTTGCCACGATGTGGTCGAAGACGGATTATTGAACGGCAATAAGATCGATAAAGAATATGTCGCCGGTCTTTTGGGAAATAGGGTGGCCGATCTGGTTGACGGCATCACCGAACTAGGCAAAGAACCGGATTATGTTGGCTCGAAACCTTCCAAGGATTATATTTTCGGTAAATTGCTCGAAGCCACGCGCAAAGACCCGTCGGTTTTGATCGTTAAATTTGCCGATCGTTTGCATAATATGCGCACCCTGGCCTACGCCAAAAGTGAATCGGCGAGGAAAAAAGCGGCGGAAACCCTCTACATCTACAGCCCCATTGCCGATATTTCAGGGATGTGGGTCCTGAAAAGAGATTTTGAAGAACTGGCTTTCGAATATCTGGAGCCGGAGCGTTATCAGG
>JAQUOB010000062.1:0-1394 GCA_028717325.1 Candidatus Margulisiibacteriota bacterium | reverse complement strand
TTCGCGGCCGAAAGCGTGCCCATTACCGTTTATACGCATAAAAAAAATCACCCGGTTCAATTGCCCAGAGGGGCCTGTGTCCTTGATTTTGCTTTTCGTTTATTTGGCAAGAGAGCTTTGGCCGCCGTCAGCGCCGGAGTTAACGGCCATAAAGGGATGCCTTTATCGCATGTTCTAAAAGACGGAGATATTGTCCATGTTGATTCTGACCCGAAATCGAAGCCCGGGCTTGAATGGTTGGAATGGGTGCGAACCCCTGAAGCAGCCGATGGGGTGAAAGGGTATTATGCCTCGCTCGGCGAGGAATCCTTACTTGCCGGGGCGATGGCTTATTTAAGCGGTAAACTGGAAAAATATCATTTATCGGCGGCTGAATTGCTCGATTCCGACTTTTTCGGCAAGTTGCTTGCCCGGCAAGACTTGCGCGGACCGGCGGAATTTTTACAAAAATTGGGCCGGGGTGAAGTTAAAAATACGGAAAAATTATTGGCCGAAGCAATGAAAGAACTGCAGGCCCAATTTGCCGACCCGCAGGCGCCGAGGCTCAAACAGCCTTTCCTGATAATTGCCGAAAGCCGGCAGGGCTTGCTCGACAAAATCGCCAACCCGATGAAAGATATCGCCAATATTTCCGTCGGATTTTTCCATGAATATGATGATAACGGGAAAAAAATGGCGGCGATGACGATCTACGTGGAATGCGCCGATTCCCCGGCCGGGAGACTTCAATTGCGGCGGATCAGGAATATAATCGATAAAACGCCGGGAGTGACGAAGTGCACCAGCGACCAGTCACAGATCGATACCAGTGTCCATTATTTTGTCGAGTACATTAAAAAAGGCAGTTAACCTTTAGCCTCCGCCCAGCTTTTTCCCCAACCAACATCGACCTTAACCGGAACCTTTAGCGGCAGGGCTTTCTCCATCTCTTCAACTACGACCTTTTTAACGGCTTCTAGCTCTTCCGGCGGACATTCAAAGACCAACTCATCATGAACTTGGAGAATCATCCGACATTTGTAATTTGATGCTTGTAATTTGTCATTTATCCGCACCATGGCGACCTTGATCATGTCGGCGGCCGAACCCTGGACCGGCGTGTTGATCGCCATGCGCTCGGCGGAGGCGCGCAGGCCGCCGTGCGGGCTGTTGATGTCCGGCATCGGCCGTTTGCGGCCGAGCAGGGTGGTGACATGCTCGTTTTCCCTGGCGTCTTCGATGGTTTTATTGATAAAAGTCTGGACGCCCTGGTGTTTGGCAAAGTAGCGTTCGATGAACTTGGCCGCTTCGCTCTTTTTGACGCTCAACTGTTTGGCCAGGCCGAAATCGGAGATGCCGTAGATTATCCCGAAGTTGACGGTCTTGGCGGCCGAGCGCATCTCGTCCGTGACCTG
>JAQUOB010000061.1 GCA_028717325.1 Candidatus Margulisiibacteriota bacterium | reverse complement strand
GGGAGAATCATGCATAATTTCCCCTAATAATTTATTCGCAGGTGCTAAGTTTTCAAAGTTAAAGTAAGCGCCGCCAGGCAGATGAGGATTGGCGAGCCGCATGGGTTTAAACTGCAGCCGATCTAATCCCATTTTACCAAGAGCCAGATCGATAGCCGCTTTGAAGTCAGCTTGGTTGGATTGAAAGATGAGGTAACTTGCGCCAAGAATTACCGGCAATTTGTCTTTTTCTCTGATTGCGACTGCCTTTTGGATATTATCGACGGTTCGCCAAAAGTGACTAGTGCTAAGCCCATGGGTAGCTGCATAGACGCCGGGGGTTCCTGCGTCCAGCGAAAATCTGACCCAAGAAAAATGGGGCAGGGTCTTTTCGGCTATTTGTTGGTTATAATCGTGGCCGCTGGTTATCAATCCTGCCCTCAGCCCCTGTTGTTGGCTGAAAGCCACTATCTCGGCAAAATCGGGATGTAAAACCGGCTCACCTCCCCCGGTAAAAGTTATGGCTTTGATCCCGAAATCCGCGGCCTGTTTAATCGTTTTCTTTGCCAGGTCCACAGGCAATAATCGGGCCGGCAATTTTCTCTGGTCCAGATAAGTACAGTTTGGGCAACGATTGCTGCATAGGGTTGTCAAATCCATGTCCAGAGTGATCGGCGGAGTGTGTAGATTATTAACGCCGGAACGGAGACTCCCCGGATGACGAAATATTTTTAATGGTGATATTGACATCGAATCTCTCTCCTATTATTTATCTGATGTCTGTAAAATTAATTTTGTTAGTTAGAAAAAATGATTGGAGCAAATTATAGAAATAGTTATAAAGACGGCAAATAATATATATAATATTAAAATGATAGATGTAAAATATAGTAAAAATATATGTAAAATAATGAAATTAATGATATTATTAGCCGATATATTGATGGTAACATATGCCTAAGAGAAGAAAGATCGTAAGTATAAAAGATGTCGCAAAACGAGCGGGGGTTTCGCTGTCTACCGTTTCCTTTGCGCTCAACGATCCCGATCGGGTCGCGGTAGATACGCGACGCCACGTCCTGCGCATTGCCCGGGAGCTGGAATACAGCCGGATCAAGAAACACGGCAAGAAGGGATATCTTGGGATTGTCACCGATGACAATTACAACCTGATCTTTGGCGAGTTTTACAATTGGGTCGTTTTCGGCATTCTGGAAGAACTCAAGGCCAGGGGCTTAAACGTCCTGATTGAATCAACCGGCAAAGACCCGGAATACTTTCCGCGGATGATCACCAAAAGCCTGGTCGACGGTGTGTTGTTCCTGGGCAAAAGCTCCTTGGATGTTCCCTATATTTCAAAACAAAAAGGGATCCCGATCCTTTTGGTCGGCCATCCTATCCCTGAAGTCGAAATGAACAGCATCATTCCCGACGGCCGGAGCGGCACAGTCCAGGCGATCAATCATTTGATCGAACTCGGGCATAAACGGATCGCGATCATTACCGGCGAGCCGTCATATGATCCAACAACTGCGGAAAGAATGGAAGGCTATAAATATGCGCTGGCCAAGGCTGGCCTTAAAGAATTGAATGAATACATAGTGCAAGCTGATTTTGGTAAACCGGAAACAGCAATAAAACTGACGGAGAAATTACTTGATCTGCCGGAGCCTCCGACGGCGATCTTCTGCTGCAGCGATTCACTGGCCTATCGCGCTTACCGGGCGATAAAAAACAGAAATTTGAGGATCCCGGAAGATATTTCGGTGGTCGGGTTTGATGATATAGCGGCGCCGGAATACGCGGAATTGCCGAAGCCGGAATTGACCACGGTTCGGGTCGACCGGATCGAAATGGGCAGAAAAAGCGTCGAATTGTTATTTGACCTGATCGAAAATCCCGGAAAAACCGGATTCCACTTTCATCTGCCGGTTAAGCTGGTTATCAGAAGATCAACCGCCCCGCCGAAGAATTAGACGCCCCGGGCAATGGTTGCCGGGACATGCTTTTTGGCGATCTCGACAAATGACAGGAGCGTCTCTTTGGGGTGGGGATCGAGCGCCTGCATTGCCTTGACCAGGGAGTGGTTGGGCACGAACTGCTGGAGGGCGTACTTTTTTGCGCCCGCGATCGTTTTGGCGATCTCTTCGATCTCCGTCTGCCCCAGGATGTTAGGTATCACCGTGGTCCGGAACTCGTAATCAACGCCGGAGCTCATTATCAGCTGGATGCTTTCTCTAATTTTCGCCAGATCGACTTTTGTCCCGGCGGCCAGGGCGTACTTTTCATTGAGCGGGGCTTTGATGTCCATAGCGATATAGTCAATTAGTTTGGAGTCAGGAGCTAGGAGCTTGGAGAGGACGGCAGGATTGGTCCCGTTGGTGTCGAGTTTAACCAGTAGGCCCATAGCTTTAAAGTGTTTGACCAGATCGATCAAGTCGGGGTGGATGGTCGGCTCGCCGCCGGTGATCACGACCCCGTCAATAAAATCCTGCCGCTGACGGAGAAAATTGTCGATCTTCTCCAGTGAGACCTCCGGCAGGCTGTCCGCCTCATGCACCAGCAGCCAGTTGCTGCAGAACGGGCAGGCGAAATTGCAGCCGGGGACAAAGACGACGGAGCTGACCTTGCCGTCCCAATCAAGGAAAGAGGTTTCGAGGAAACCGCGAATATTCATTCTTCTTTGGTCTTGAAGTAGTGGGCCTCAAACGTGCGGATGACCTGAAGAGCGGCAATGGTGAGGATTGCGCTGACGACAGCTTCGACGTAAAACCCGGCCCCGGCGGCGATGCCGATCGCGGCGGTGACCCAGATCGAAGCGGCCGTTGTGATCCCGCGGACGCCGCTGCCGGTTTGGACGATACAGCCGGCGCCGATAAAGCCGATGCCGGTGGCGACCCCGGCGGCCAGACGGCCCGGATCGGCCCCGGCCGATAAAGCCATCATCTTAGCCGACAGGACCATGAAGAGGGCGGAGCCCAGGCAGACCAGGATATGTGTCCGCATGCCGGCGGTCTTCTTCTCTTTTTCGCGGAACCAGCCGATGCCGCTGCCCAGGATAAACGCGAGGATGAGATTAACTGACGTAATAATTTCGCTCATAATAGACCTCCTGGATCAGATATCGAAAACAATTTTAGCTTGATTCTTATCGATCTGCAATTGGTTGTAGGTCGCCGCCTTGATGCCGTGATAAAGGGTTTGGCTCTCCGGGTCGATTTCCGCGCCGCCAATTTCGGCCGACAATTCTTTATCGGTTAAATTAGTTATCTTGAATTCTTTGCAGATCATTTTTTTGGTTTCTTCGATAAAGATCAATTCGTTGAGCCAATTGACCATGAGTTCTTCGAGATCTTCCGCTTCGACTTTGACTTTGATCTTTTCGTTGACCTCTACGCTGCCCAGATCGGCCATCAGCGAGAACAGGCCATAGGCCGCGTTCTCGAAAATTTCCTGGCGGTCTTTGCCGTAAGCAATGATGCCGACATCGGAGGGATGGTCGATCGATTTAAATCTTGAATCCACCATATTTTTTGAAGTGTTCCACCAGGCCGCCGTCCGCCAACAGCGTTTGCATGGTCTTGGGCAAAGGAGCGATCTTCAGCTCTTTGTTTTTCGTTTTATTGCGGATGACGCCGTGGTCCAGGTCGACCTCCAGCTCATCGCCTTCGTCGATCCCGTCGGTGTCGACCTCGATGGCCGGCAGGCCGAGATTGAAGCAGTTGCGGTAAAAAATGCGGGCGAACGATTTGGCCAGCACCGCCGAGATGTTGGCGTACTTGATCGCCATGGGGGCCTGCTCGCGGGAAGAGCCGCAGCCAAAGTTCTTGCCGGCGACCAAGAAATCGCCTGGCTGCAGCCGGCTATAGAAAGTCGGGTCAACATCTTCCATGACGTGCTTAGCCAACTCGTTCGGGTCCTGGATCTTGAATTTATACCGTCCCGAAATTATGTAGTCGGTATTAATGTCGTCTTTTTGCGGCAGGCACCGCGCTTTGCCCGTTAAATTCATAAATACTGCCTCGGATCGGCGATCTTGCCTTCGATCACCGAAGCGGCCACGGTGGCCGGCGAAGCCAGGTAAATAAAGGCGTTGGGATTGCCCATGCGGCCTTTGAAATTGCGGTTGGCCGAAGAGATCACGTTCTCGCCGTCGGAAGGGACGCCGTTGTGCGTGCCCACGCAGGGCCCGCAGCCGGGGGTAACTCCAACCGCACCGGCTTCGACTAAGGTTTGGTAAGTCCCATCATTGATCATATCGAGCATGATCTCCTTTGATGACGGCGCGATGATCAGGCGGCTGTCTTTGTTTACTTTTTTGCCTTTCAGTATCTGTGCCGCGATATGGAAATCCTCCAGCCGCCCGTTGGTGCAGGTCCCGATATAGCCCTGCTGAATCGGTGTGCCAAGCACTTCGGTTATCGGTGAGACATTGTCGACGGTGTGGGGCTTGGCGATCTGCGGTTCGAGTTTCGTGACATCAATTTCAACCACTTCTTTATACTTCGCGTCTTTATCGGCCGTGATCGGGTTCGGTTTTCTCGTCGCGTGCAGTTTTTCGTAAGCCAGGGTTTTCTGATCGGCCTCCATAATCCCGACTTTGGCGCCGCATTCAATCGCCATGTTGGAGATCGTCATCCGGGCGTCGACCGACATAGCTTTGATCACGTCGCCGTAGAATTCCAGCGCCAGATAAGTGGCGCCGTCAGCGCCGATCTTACCGATAAAATTCAGCATCAGATCTTTTGAATAAACGCCTTTAGGGAAATTGCCTTTAAAGACGACTTTCATCGTTTCCGGGACCTTAAACCAGAGCTTGCCCGAGATCATGCCGGCCGCCAGGTCGGTTGAGCCGATGCCGGTCGAAAAGACATTGATCGCGCCGTAGGTGCAGGTATGAGAATCGGCGCCGATGGCCAGATCGCCCGGCACAACATGGCCCTGTTCCGGCGTGATCTGGTGACAGACGCCGCAGCCGATGTCATAGAGCGTAATTCCTTGTTCTTTTGAGAATTCCCTGATCTTTTTATGAATGGCGGAAACTCCCTCGTTAGGCGAGGGGGAAGAGTGGTCGATGATGATGGCGATCTTCTTCGGATCGAAGACTTTTTTGGCCCCCATCTTGCGGAATGAATCGATGGCCACGCCGGAAGTCCCATCCTGGCCGATCATGAAATCGAGGTCGGCAATGACGATATCGCCGGCGTGCGCGTCCCGGCCGGAGTGGTTGGAAAGTATTTTTTCTGCGATCGTTTTGCCCATAACGGTGAAATTTTACCATAAAAATGACGATATTTATAGAGATATGGTTACTCGATCGGCTGAGATAAGCTTCTCAAAAAGGCCCAGCTATATTGCTAGAATGGCACGGCGAGTTGTGCTGTCCTCGGCGCTTTTAGCTCTGGCGCCATCCGGCTGCGCCCCGTTGTATTTAAGACCCGGCGTCCAGATGGAAACAAACAATCACGGCCAGGAAATAATTATCGGGGAAGGGAGTAAAGCCATTCAATTCAGGTCAACAATTGACCTCCGCCCTCATTTAGATAAATTAGGCAAAATGTATGACCTGATAACCGAATTGAACAATTTGATCCCCTCATGGCCGGTCAGAAAAGTCGAAATATCTGAAAATAATGACGGGGAACATAAAATCGAGAATAACGACCATTTAATAATAGTTAAGCTTCAGCCCGGTTATTTAGAGGTTACCACCCATGAAATGGGCCATGCAATATTTAAGGTCCATTTAGGAGGGCGGAGTAATACAGCCGCTTCTTATACTATCGCCTTTCAGGAAAACTTATGGCAGAGAATATATTATTTTTCACTGGGGAATGAAAATTTTACGCTGTTGAGAGATTCTAATTATGGGCAAAGAAAATCCGTTAATGTGTGCCGTGATGGGGGACTCAACAGGCTATTACATTTTGAAAATATCGGACATCCGTGGGACAATGCGACCGAGCTTTTTGCCAGTTCGGCCATGATCTATCGGTGGCATGCCGAAGAATTGTTAAAGATCATTTTGGATCCCGGCACATCAACAGAGAAAAAACGGCTTGGCATCGCGGTCTGGGTATATTTAAGGGATAAAATATTTAATGGGAGATATTATTCCGCCAGCGATCCATTTAAGGGGATATCAATCAAAGATATTGATATTACTGACAATGAATTGGACTTTGTTTTACGCTTTCTTTTAAAAAGCGAAGAATCCTGCGCCAATGCTTTTTATTACCCACGTACCAGTTTTTATGGGCGGCCCGAAATATATTTTATCCGGCCGGCATTGGAGGAGAACAGAAATGGGATTATTGTTAACTTATTAAATGACGAGGATCCTAAAGTAAGAGAAAAAATGATCGATGCAATTAGCTTCCCATTTGAAGATCCCCCTGAATTCTCCGGCGATATATTTGAGCCATTGCTGAATAAGATGGCGATCAACGATCCGGATGAAAAGGTAAGAAGATCTGCGCGACTGTGTCTGCGCACAAATAAAAAATGGCGTGCCAAATATTTAATAATGGACTTAAACGATCCTAATTCAGACATTAGACAAGAGGCGATATCAAGGATTGATTTTGGAAAAGATGATGACGAAACAGTGAAGAAATTAATGCCCCACCTCATCCGCCTGGCAGCAGGAGATCCAAATCATATGGTCAGATATCATGCTGCGGATGCTCTCGAAAAATTGCGGCGCGCTTTGGGACGTTAAGACAGCTTACTTCTTCTTTTTATCTTTGATGGCCTGCTCGATAATGGAAGCTTTTTCGACCAGGTAGGGGTCGAGCCCTTCCATCTCGTGGACTTCCTTGAGCAGTTTGGACGCCTTGGGGTGGCTGGTGATATCGGCCATGTCGAGCTTGGCGCGGGCGATCAGGTCGCGATAATTAAAGGACATTTTGACGACTTCGGTCAGCAGCTTTTCCGCTTTTTGGAAATCGCCTTTCTTGGCCCGGCGGGCCAGGATCTCGGCCTTGACGGTCTTGCCTTTGTTGGCGAAGTAATCGTCCGGCCGGGAAGCCAGCTCCTTGAGCGAGAAGTCGACGGTTTTCAGCGCCGGCCCAAGGTCGTCGGGATTTCTGTAGAGAATGATCTCCGATTTAGACAGCAGGGCGCGGCCGCGGAAATACCAGTGGGCCCCCTTTTCCTTGACGACCTGGTTGATCAGT
>JAQUOB010000060.1 GCA_028717325.1 Candidatus Margulisiibacteriota bacterium | reverse complement strand
AGCCGGCCTCATCAAAAAAGGAACGGTGATCATCGAGCCGACCAGCGGCAACACCGGCATCGCCCTGGCGTTTGTCTGCGCCTCGCGCGGCTATCGGCTGGTCCTGACCATGCCGGAGACCATGAGCATGGAGCGGCGGCAGCTGCTGAAAATTCTGGGTGCCGAGGTGGTGTTGACCGAAGGGCCGAAAGGAATGAAAGGGGCGGTGGACAAGGCGGCGGAACTGGCCAGGGAAACCCCGAATAGTTTTGTCCCCCAGCAATTCAATAATCCGGCCAACCCGGAAATCCACCGGAAAACAACGGGGCCGGAGATCTGGAGCGATACCGATGGGAAAGTGGACTTCTTCATTGCCGGTGTCGGTACCGGCGGCACTATAACCGGAATCGGCGAATTCCTGAAAAAAAAGAACCCAAGCATTAAAATAATCGCGATCGAACCGTCGGATTCGCCGGTACTATCCGGCGGCAAGCCCGGCCCGCATAAAATCCAGGGGATCGGCGCGGGGTTCGTGCCGGAGGTCTTGAATAAAACGATAATTGATGAAATAATTACTGTCTCATCGGAGAATGCAGGAGATACGGCAAGAAGGCTGGCCAAGGAAGAGGGGATACTGGTCGGCATTTCCAGCGGAGCCGCCGCCTGGGCGGCGTTGGAAGTGGCCAGGAGACCGGAAGCGGCCGGCAAGAACATTGTCGTTTTATTACCTGATACCGGTGAGAGGTACTTATCAACATGGTTGTTTCAGGAACCGTAGGCAAAGTTGAAACTAAATATTACGATTTTGAAGGGATAAAGCTCGACTCCGGGCTATTCCTCGGTCCGATCACTCTGGCTTATGAGACCTACGGCCAACTAAATCCGCAAAAAAACAACGCTATCCTGATTGAACATGCTTTCTCCGGTGATGCCCATGCGGCCGGGGTTCTTGAGGGAGAAAAAAACCCGGGCTGGTGGGACGGCATGATCGGGCCCGGCAAGGCTTTCGACACCGATAAATATTTTGTCATCTCCTCCAATGTTATCGGTGGCTGTAAGGGCAGCACCGGACCGTCCACAACCAATCCCAAGACCGGCAAGCCTTACGCTCTGGATTTTCCGCTCGTCACGATCGCCGACATCGTCCGGGCGCAAAAACAGCTGATCGATCATCTGGGCATAGAAAAATTGCTCTCGGTCGTCGGCGGCTCGATGGGGGGCATGCAGGCGCTGCAGTGGGCAGCTTCGTACCCGAAACAGGTAAAAAGCGCGATTCCGATCGCCACTTCGCTTAAGCATTCACCCCAGCAGATCGCCTTCGATGAGGTCGGCCGGCAGGCGGTAATGGCCGATCCGGCTTGGAATGACGGCGATTATTACGGTCGGGAAAAACCTGAACGCGGCCTGGCGGTCGCCAGGATGATCGGCCACATCACCTACATGAGCGATATGTCGATGGAGGAAAAATTCTCGCGCCGCCTGAAAGATAAAGAGCACAACTTCAAGTTTTCCACCGAATTCGAGGTCGAGGGCTATCTGCGTTATAAAGGGGACAATTTCGTCAAGCGTTTTGACGCCAACTCCTATCTTTACCTGACCAAGGCGATGGATTATTTTGACCTGTCGGACGATCGCAGCCTGCCCGGGGTCAACGAGGCGGCGATCAGGTTCCTGGTGATCGCCTTTCAATCTGACTGGCTTTACCCGGCTTATCAGTCAGAAGAGATCGTCAGGCACCTGAAGCGGAAGCAGGCGGACGTTACCTATTTAGAGATTAAATCGACTTACGGCCATGACGCCTTCTTGTTGGAAATCGGGGAGCAGTCGCGGCTGATCAAGAGCTTTATTGACAAGACTTTTCACGGCTATAACGTGGTGGGCGGCTATGATATCTGACAATGAGCGTTTGGACCATAAAATAATTGCCCGGATAGTGGAAACAGGGGCGAGGGTGCTTGACCTCGGCTGCGGGACGGGCGATCTGCTATTTTTGCTGGCGAAAGAAAAGCGGGCCAGGGTCGAAGGCATCGAGGTGGATGACGAAGCTATTTTTAAGTGCGTGGAAAAGGGCTTGAGCGTGACGCACCGCGACATCGACAGCGGCCTGTCCGAATATCCGGACAAATCATTCGATTATGTCATTCTCAACCAGAGCATGCAGGAGGTCAAACGGGTCGATTTTGTCATCAACGAGGCGTTGCGCGTCGGCAAAAAAGTTATTGTCGGGTTCCCCAACTTTGCCCACTTCAGCGCGCGCTGGCAGATGTTTTTTCAGGGCAAGTCGCCGGTCACGCCGGCCCTGCCTTTTCGCTGGTATGACACGCCCAACCTGCATTTTTTGAGTATTTCTGATTTTTGGGCCTATGTTCGTGAGAAGAAATTCAAACTCCAGTCGGTCAATTATTTGGGCAAGGACCACGAGATCCATTTTTTCCCCAATTTGTTCGCCCGGTCCGCGATTTTTGTGCTTACTAAATAAATTTGAATAAGCCAGTTTTAACCCCGCTTTAATATTATTGATAAATAAGCCAAAAACAAAATCTTGATTAAATATATCGAGATAGTGTAATTATTGTGAAACAAAATCATCTATTTCTGCGATAATTATATTGATAGATAACTCGAAGGAGGAAATATGAGCATACTTGAGAATAAAGACGATTTGAAGATTTTGGTTGAAAGCTTGAATTTTAAAGAAAAAGTTGACCGCTCGCTGGCATTAATTGAAGCGGCTTACAAGCAATACGGAGAAGGGTTGGTGGTAGCGAATTCTCTGGGCAAGGATTCGGTCGCGGTTTGGGACCTGGCCAAAAAAGTCAATAAAAAAATACGGGGGTTTATTATCACGACCAGATTTAAACCAAAAGAAACCAAGCAGTTCATGAAAGACGAGGTGGCCAGATATCCGGAATTAAAGATTTTTGAGAGCACGAAAGAACTTCCGGAAAAACTGTATTTGACCCAGCCCGACCAGTGTTGTGACATTCTCAAGGTTGAGCCAACTCGTGAGGCGGTCAAAAAGATGAAAGTCGAATGCTGGGTGACCGGCCTGCGCTGTACTGAAGGGCGGACGAGAACTGATTTTAAAGAAGTTGAGGAGCGGGACAAGGGGCTGATCAAGCTCAATCCGATCCTGATCTGGAAAGAACGCGAGGTCTGGCAATACCTGGCGCTTTATCAGGTGCCGGTCAATCCGTTATATAAGGAAGGCTACCGTTCACTGGGGTGCGAACCCTGCACGCGTATAACTAATGATGACAATGAACGGGCCGGCCGCTGGATCGGCACAAGCAAATGCGGCGGGGAGTGCGGTATTCATACGAGGCCGTTAATTAATGTCAGCGGGGACGGCATCTAACAAGGTTTGAGCATGATCGTTCAATATATAATTTTAATATCAGCCGTGATCTTTTTTGCGCTTAACATGGGCGGGTCGGGCATCGCGCCGTCCTTCGCCTCGGTTTACGGTGCCGGCTTGATCTCGCGCGAAAAAGCGGCCGCGCTTTTTGCCGTGTTTGTCGTGCTGGGCGCGCTGGTTTTAGGCAGTCGGGTGGCCAAGACCTTGAGTTCCGGCTTATTACCCGCGCATTTATTTACCCTCCAGGTCGCGTTAATAATTTTAGGCAGCGCGGCCATCAGCCTTTTTATCGCCAATGTTTTAAAAGTGCCGCAATCGACCAGCTGGGTGACGGTCTTTGCGGTTTTTGGGGCGGCTCTCCATTTTAACAGTTTGAACCCGGCCGCGACCCTGCAGATGGTCAGCCTGTGGCTGGTCCTGCCGCTGATCGGTTTTTTTCTGACGTTCCTGTTTTTTCGGAGTATCTACCCGCCGCGGGCGGCTAACTTCTGGTTTTACGAAAAGGCCCATGCCTGGAAAAAACCGATCCAATATCTAGCTGTCGTCTCCAGCTGCTATGTCGCTTTCGCGATCGGCGCTAACAATGTCGCTAACGCGGTCGGGCCGCTGGCCGGTGCCGGCTTGATCCAGCCCGGGCTGGGTTTGCTTTTGATCTCGCCCCTGTTCGGCCTGGGCGGCTGGGCGATCAAGGAGCGGACGATGCGGACGATCGGGCGGGAGATCGTCCCGCTCGGGCTGGTCGCGTCGACGATCGTGGCTTTTATTACCGCTTCGCTTTTGATCTTTGCTTCGGCGCTCGGCTTTCCGCAGTCTCTTGTGCAGTTGAACGCTCTGGCGATCATGGCGGTGGGGACGATCAAGCACGAACATGTTTTGGCGGCCAGGGAAGAAGCCGTCCGGAAGATGTTCGCGGTCTGGCTGGTCGCGCCGCTCCTGGCGGGCCTTTTGTCATTTCTAGCGTTGAGTCTCTGGAGAGTCTGAAGATAAAGGAGAATAAATTGGGGCATCCGGTCAATCATGAAGATCTGAAAAAAGGCGGCATGGTCAAGCTTAAAGACAAAGACATGTTCTCGGTCTGGGTGCGCGCGGTCTGCGATAACATGGGCGCGGACAAATTGCGCAAGGTCGCCGAGCTGGCTGGCAAATACGGCCGGGGCTTGGTCCTCTTCACTTCCCGGCAGTTCCCGATCATTCCGCACGTGCATCTTGATGATCTCGGCAAAGTGCAGGCGGAGCTGCGGCAGGTGGAATTGATGCTTGACCACTGCGGCGCGCGTGTCAGGAATGCCGACGTTTGTTACGATGCCAATCTCTGCCCTTACGCCGTCATGGACCCGATCAGCCTGGGAGAGAAACTTGATCAATTCTGGCGGGATGACCAGGGCGGTTTTAAGATCAAAACCTCGATTGCCGGCTGCGAGAGACAGTGCACCGCCCCCAGGGTTTTGGGCGACATCGGATTTGTCGGGGCCGAACGGAACGGCCAAAAAGGCTATGACGCTTATGTTGGAGGCAAACTTGGCCTTGATCCTTTTCTCGGGATAAAAATGGCCGAACTTATTTCGGAAGAAGCCGCGCTCAACCTGGTCAAGAATTACGTCGGTTTTATCAGGCAGGAAGGGAGGGAAGGGGAGCGGGCGGCAGCGTTGATAAGGCGTCTGGGAGAAAAGATTGTCCGGACAGCTTTAACGAAAGACCTTGACGCCGGAAATGAAACCAAACCTTTTCCTTGCGACACAAAACAACCGAGGAAAGCCGACGGTGATATTTTGCGGGTCCGCGCGACCAATGGCGAGGCGACAACTGCGGAGGTGCTTAAGATCGCTGACATCGCGAAAAAATACGGGCTGGGATTTGTCCATTTTCCGGTGCGCGGCGGGCCGGAGATCCCTGGCGTCGATATTTCGCATGTTCAGGCGATCAGGGACGAACTTAGGGCGGCCGGCTTAAGCCTGATCGAGAGCGGTATCGATAACCTCCAATCATGTTTCGGCGGTTATTGCGACAACGGGCTATTTGATGCCCAGGAGCTGGTCAGGAAAGTGGAAAAGCTGGTCGAGAAGATCGGATTGAATAATTTGAACATTAAAATCTCAGCCTCCGGCTGTCCCAATTCCTGCGGGATCTCCCATCTTTCCGATATCGGCTTTGTTGGTGTAGTTGAGCCGGAAGTCGATCTAAATAAGTGCAAGGGCTGCGGCGTCTGCCTTAAAGCCTGCCGGACCAGATCGCTTGCCGTGGAAAATAAGCGGGCGGTCTATGATCGCGGGAAATGCAAAAATTGCGGTATGTGCATCAAAGCTTGCCCCTTTGGCGCCCTTTTTGCCAAACGAAAAGGGATCACCATCCTGGCCGGAGGGATCGGCCCTCATTTTTTCAACGATGATCAGCAGGGCGAAACGCGGTTGGGAGAAAAATTGATCGGCTTTGTGGATGAGGCTGGGGCCTTAGCAATTACCGAAAAAATATTATTGCTGGTAAAACGGACCGGCAAAACTATCGCCGGGCTCATGAGCGAACTCGGATTCGACAAGTTTAAGGAGGCGGTCTTATGAAGCCCGGGATCAGCCAGGTAGGTGAACTGATCGGCAAAACGCCGATCGTGAAGTTAAAACAGATCGTCGAAAGCGGTTCTGCCGACGTGTATGCCAAGGTCGAGTTTTTTAATCCGGGCGGCAGCGTCAAGGACAGGATCTGCCGGGCCATGATCGAGGACGCGGAGGCAAAAGGCCTGTTGAAGCCGGGCGGGACGATCGTTGAGCCCACTTCCGGCAATACCGGGATCGGGCTGGCCATGATCGGCGCGGCCAAAGGCTATCGGGTCATCCTGACGATGCCGGAAACAATGAGCTTGGAGCGGATCTATATCCTGAAAGCCTACGGGGCCAGGGTCATCCTGACCAACGGGGCCGAAGGGATGGGCGGAGCGATCAAAAAAGCCGAGGCGATCGTCAAAAAAGACGGTGCGTTCATGCCGCAGCAATTCGATAATCCCGCCAACCCGGAGGCGCACCGGCGGACGACCGCGCTCGAGATCATTGAAGCCTTAGGTGAAGATATCGACGCTTTTGTGGCCGGCGTCGGGACCGGCGGCACGATCACCGGGGTGGGCGAGGTCCTGAAGGCAAAGAATCCGAAAGTTAAGATCGTTGCCGTCGAGCCGGCGGGCTCTCCGGTGCTCTCCGGCGGACGATCGGGCAGCCACAAGATCCAGGGTATCGGAGCCGGGTTCGTGCCCCGTGTCCTGAACAGGAACATTATCGACCGGATCATAACTGTCAGAGACGATGAGGCGTTCCAGCTCTCTCGCCGGATCGCTGCGGAAGAAGGGCTGTTTGTCGGTATCTCTTCGGGCGCCGCGGCTTTCGCCGCGCTACAAGTCGCCGCCGAGCTTGGCGCGGGCAAGAAAGTCGTGACGGTTTTTCCCGATACCGGGGAGCGTTATTTCAGCATGGAGCAATTTTTTAAGGCGTGAGGCATTAATGAGGTATAAAAATCTTGTCTAAAGAGAAAGTATTTTTGGCTTTAATCTTGGTTTTCATTGCCTCCGGCCTTTCACGGTTGGCTTTTGCAACTGAACCGGGCAAGGCGGTGTTTCTGGTTTCGCCCTTCTATGGCGGCTTGAACAGCGAAGCGAGCGGGGGGTCGGGCGCAGCCGCAATAATCGACCGAGGGCCGCTGTATGGGCTTAATATGTTGTACGCCCGCCCAGATTTCAGCATTGGAAGCATTGGCCATTATTCAAAACTTAATTTCAGCACAGAAAACGGATACCTCTTCTATCTTACTTATTATTTTCAACAGAATAAGGTAATTCAGCCTATGCTGGGATTTTC
>JAQUOB010000059.1 GCA_028717325.1 Candidatus Margulisiibacteriota bacterium | reverse complement strand
GCTCCCAATTTCTCTTCAAAGCATAGTAGGCGAATATGATAAAGAAGATGGTGATCAAGTTCCCAACATAATAGGCGGGGAAAAAACCTTTTTTCATCATGAGGTTGTAGAATTCGTTAACGGCGATAAGCGCCAGCGCCAGCACCATGAAAAAAAACGGGAGCCCGCCGTAATAAACGCAGGCCAGGATGACCGGCACACCGATCAGGATGGTTAAGCTTCTCGCGATCATAGCACTTTCCCAAAGCGCCTTTCGCGCTTTTGATACGCTTCGATCGCTTCGATCAGTTGCTCGCGCCGAAAATCGGGCCAGAGTGCCGGCGTGACATATATTTCCGCGTAGGCGATCTGCCAGAGCAGGAAATTGGAAACGCGCATCTCCGAAGCCGTTCTGATTAATAAGTCAGGGTCCGGCATGCCGCGAGTATAGAGGTGCGCCTGAATTTCTTTTTCGTCTATCCTGTGTTCTGCGTTCGGCGTTCGGCGTTCGGCTATCTCATTGACCGCATCCACCAGCTCCGCTCTCCCGCCGTAATTTACCATGACGTTCAAGGTAATCCTGTCGCCCGCCTTGGTTTTTTCCATCGACTCGCTCATTTTGGTTTGCAGCTGCGGGGAGAACTGGTGGATCCGCCCAAGAAATTGCAACCGAACCCCACTCTTCACCAGTTCATCTATTTCCCGGTCGATCGACAGCGCGAACAGGTTCATGAGAAAATCGACTTCGTCTTTGGGCCGGCCCCAGTTCTCGGTGGAAAAAGCGTAAACGGTCAGATATTTGACGCCGAACTCGGCACAGGCCTTGAGCACGACTTTGAGCGAGGACACTCCTTCTTTATGGCCGGCGGCTCGCGGCAGGAGCCGTTTTTTGGCCCAACGGCCGTTGCCGTCCATGATCACCGCGATGTGTTGGGGGATTTTTGCGGAGTCCAGCTTAAACCTCCAGGATTTCTTTCTCTTTGGCAGACAGGAGCTTGTCAACTTCGGCGGAATATTTGTCGATCAGGTCCTGGACTTTTTTGTCCTTGGTTTTTTCCTCGTCTTCGGTGATCTTCTTGTCGGCTTTCTGTTTTTTCAGGAGCTCGATCGCGTCGCGGCGCACGTTGCGCATGGCGATCTTGGCCTCTTCGGTCTCTTTTTTGATGACCTTAGTCAGGTCCCGGCGCCGTTCTTCGGAGAGCTCGGGCAGCATCAGGCGGATCAGCCCGCCCTCGTTCTTGGGGTTGATCCCGAGGTCGGACGACATGATCGCTTTCTCGATCGCCTGGCTGGCGTTTTTATCGTAAGGAGTAATGACCAGCATGCGCGGCTCCGGCGCGCCGATCTGCCCCAACTGCTTCAAGGGAACGCTGGTGCCGTAGTATTCGACCATGACATGGTCGAGCAGGGCGGGATGGGCCCGCCCGGTGCGGACGGCGGAAAAATTTTTCTTGAGCGACTCGATCGCTTTTTGCATCCGGCTCTCGCTATCTTTCAAAACATCTTCCATAAAATTGCCTCCAATAACTATTCTTTGCCGACTTCGACTAAAGTGCCGACCTCTTTGCCCTGGACCGCCTTTTTGATGTTGCCCGGCTTGGTCAGGTCAAAAACGATGATCGGTATCTTATTTTCCATGCAGAGCGACGCGGCGGTCGAGTCCATGACGCGCAGGCGTTTCTGGATCATCTCCATGTGCGTGATCTTTTTGTATCTTTTCGCGTCCGGGAAATGCACGGGATCCTTGTCGTAGACCCCGTCGACCTTGGTCGCTTTCAAAATGACCTCGGCGTCGAGTTCGGCCGCCCGCAGGGCCGCCGTCGTATCGGTCGAAAAATAGGGGTTGCCGGTGCCGGCCGCCAGGATCACCACCCGCCCTTTTTCCATATGGCGGATCGCCCGCCGGCGGATGAACGGTTCGGCGATGGAGCGCATCTCGATGGCCGTTTGCACGCGCGAAGGGACGCCCTCGCGCTCCAACGCGTCCTGCAGGGCCAGTGAATTGATGACCGTAGCTAGCATGCCCATGTAGTCGCCGGTCGCGCGGTCGATCCCCTTGACCGAGCCGGCGACCCCCCGGAAAATATTGCCGCCGCCGACCACCACGGCCGCGCCGACGCCCAGCGCCCTGACCGATTTGATCTCTTTCGCGATGACGGTCAAAACTTCGAGGTCGATGCCGTATTTTTGCTTGCCGCCAAAGACCTCGCCGGAGAGTTTTAAGAGGATGCGCTTGTAGCTCGGCCTTGCCATATTGGGGCAATTATAATATAATTTACCGAGTATGGCAATGCTCTTCCCTTACTTTGAATTGGCGGCCTCGCTCTTTATCCTGTTGCTGGCCTTTCAGGTCTGGACCCGCCATTATGAGAACCGCCTGGCGCGCTTTTATTCCCGGTTTGGTTTTCTCGCCTTCCTAGCGGCGATCCTGACCTATTCCTTCCGCATCGCCTTTACGCTTGAGCTCGCGGCCGATATCAACCGGCTCAGCGCCACGCTTTGGGCTTTTGTCTTTGCCATGTATTTCCATTTTGTCCTTATTTTTACCAAGAAAGAACGCCTGCTGGACAATCCCTGGAGCCTGGTCGCGATTTATCTGCCGCCCACCATCCTCGGCTCGCTCTTCCTTTTCACCAACTGGATGTATTTGCGGCACGAGATAGTTGCCATTGGCATTATCAGCCAACCGGCCCCGCTCTACACTCTGTTTCTTTTGGAGGCGGGCCTCTTTTGTCTGGGCGGCGCTTGCCTCTTGCTTAACTATGGCCGACGGGCGGTGCAGCCGATAGTTCGGACCCAGTCCTATATTATCGCTTTTGGTTCGATCGTTCCGGTCGTCGTCGGGCTGATCACCGATATGTTCCTGCCGCTTTTTATGGGGCAAAGGATCGTTCCGCCGACAGTCGTCTTTGATATTGCCGTCATGAATTTTTTCATTTTTATCGCCATGCGCCGCTACAGCCTGTTCGCCATCTCGCCGGAGTTGGCGGCCGATACGATCATCGAAACGATGCCCGATTCTTTGCTGGTGACCGACCTGACAGGCCGTGTCATCTTCTTGAACGAAGAAGCACGAAAATTTTTCCACGTGCCCGAAGAGAAGATCGCCGGCCGCGGTATTGCCGATCTTTTCCGGGTCAAGGATGATTTTTATAAGCTTTATAAAGAGGTGGTTGAGAAAAAGCTGGTCGTCGAGCGCTTTGCCGCCGACCTGGTCAATCCTCTCGGGGAGCGTCTGCCTTCGCTCATCAACGCCCGCGTTATCCAGGAAAGATATCTGGGCGAGACCATCGGCATCGTCTTTGTCGTGCGCGACGTCCGCGGCTAACGCCTGATCACTTGAAATTTCCCCACCCGCTGGCCGATTAGTAAGTAACCAATGAAAACCGCATTTTCTCCATATCGCGCACTGCATTATAGTGGAGCGGCGCCAAAGAATCTTGCTGATTTCTTTCTCAACGACCAGCGTTGGCCACGCTCTCAAAGGCAGATCGTTCGTGCTCCGGCCTGTGATTGGGTGAATATTGCCCCTAAGAGTGAATCACTCTCCATTGAATCGCGAAGTAAGATCGGGGATGAAAATTTCAGTCTTTTCAACGGTCCGGCAATTTCCCTTTTTTCGGCCAATAAGGAAATTCCGTTGTTTAGCGAGGTCGATTGTGGCAAAGAATTCAATGAATTCAATGCCCGTTTACAGGGTTCTTTTATGCTCGGCGGACTTGATGTCTCAATCAGTCTTTCTTTACACTTTCAGCTTGGCAGCAACTATAAGGCTTCTTTGAATGTTGTTGTTGGCCGTAAATCGTTTTCCGGCCCGCCGCTTACCTTGTCCGCCGAACTTGATCGTTTCAAACAACACCGGATAAATATCTTCGGCCACCCTTTCCTTTTGGCGGGGCCCGGCCAAAAACAATTATTCATCGATCATCCCCCAACGCCGGCCGTTACCATTGATTTTCTAAAGTGCACGAGCACCGGCGAGCAGACCGATCAGTTCTCCCTCTTGTTTAGAGACCAGGATTCGGTCGGCGGCCGCCAGATAAAAAGGACCGACCCATTTGATTTTGTTGTTGACGATGTTTCTTTTCAGCTCGACCTTAACAAGGACGTTGATCTTTATCGCGTTATTGCGCCTGGCATTAAGCACCAAATATTTTCCGGTTGGCCGAATCGCGCGCATCGAATAATTATTGGCCAAACATTAATTGGCTGTTTGCCTCACTTTAATGGCTTGGTCTCGTTTGATTTTAGCGGCATTTAACTATAAACTTTATTATGACCTCTTCAGACATAAATAAAAATTCTTTCGTTCACCCAAAACAATATGATGTGATAGTCATCGGCGCCGGGCACGCGGGCATTGAAGCCGCGCTGGCCGCGGCTCGCCTTGGCTGTCAAACCCTCCTTTTGACCATGAACATCGACACGGTCGCCTTTATGTCCTGCAACCCAGCCGTCGGCGGGCCGGCCAAGTCGCAACTTGTCCGTGAAGTTGACGCGCTCGGCGGCGAGATCGGCCTCGCTACCGACCTGACCTTTCTCCAGATGAAAACGCTCAACACCAATAAGGGGCCGGCGGTCCACGCCCTGCGCGCCCAGTCCGACCGCTTGCAATACCACCAGACGATGAAACACCGCCTCGAGGGACAAGCCAATCTTGACCTCAAGCAAGCCGAGGTCGTCGATATCCTGGCTGAACAGCAAAGTGTTTATGGCGTTAAAACAAGTTTAGATGTTGTCTACGAAGGGCGGTCGGTTGTCGTCACAACCGGGACCTTCTTGAACGGCCTTATCCATGTCGGGATGAAGCATCAGGCGGCGGGAAGATTGGGCGAGCCGCCGGCCACCGGCTTGTCCGCTGCCTTAGCCGGGCTTGGCCTCCAGCTGGGCCGGCTCAAGACCGGGACTCCCGCCAGGTTGAACCGCCGTTCAATAGATTTTTCGCAAATGACGCTCCAGCCCGGAGACGAGCCGCCCAAAATGTTTTCTTTTATCTGGGAGTACGCACAGTATGGCCTGCCAAACGTTCCCGAACACCCAGCGGCCAAACTTCCGCAAGTGCCGTGTCATTTGACCTGGACGAATGAAGAGACGCATAAGATAATTCGTGCCAACCTCGACCGCTCCCCGCTCTTCCAGGGGAAAATAAAAGGGACCGGCCCGCGCTATTGCCCTTCTATTGAGGACAAGGTTGTCCGTTTCCCGGAAAAAGACCGCCAGCAATGTTTCATTGAACCGACCGGGCGTGAGACGGAAGAAATGTATCCGCAGGGGATGTCAACTTCTCTGCCGGAAGATGTCCAGCTCGCTTTTCTCCGGACGATGCCGGGGCTGGAAAAAGTGGAGCTCCTCCGCCCGGGCTATGCCGTCGAATATGATTACGTCTTGCCTTCACAACTGCAATATACCTTGGAAACAAAAACGATCAACGGCCTGTTCTGCGCCGGTCAGATCAACGGGACCTCCGGCTATGAAGAAGCAGCCGCCCAGGGGCTAGTCGCCGGCCTTAACGCGGCCTTAAAGGTTAAGGGCCGGGAGCCGCTGGTCCTGCGGCGGGATGACAGCTACATTGGAACTTTAATCGATGATCTGATCACTAAAGAGATATTGGAGCCATATCGTATGTTAACTTCGCGCTCGGAATACCGCCTGCTGCTGCGCCAGGACAATGCCGACCTTCGCCTGACCGAGAAAGGCCGTCAGGTCGGCTTGATCGGCGCCGACCGCTCTGCCGCTTTCTTGAAAAAGAAAAAAGCGATCGAGGAAAAAGAAAAAATCACTCCCGAAGTTGCGGAGCAGATCGGTATCCAGGAAAAATATGCCGGCTATATCAAACGCCAGCTTGAGCAGGTAGCCAGGTTCAAAAAATTGGAAGACAAAAAGATCCCGGCCGCCTTGGAATTCGATTTTTTGCGCGGACTTTCGCGCGAAGCGCAGTTAAAGCTGGCGCGTCATCGCCCCGCTTCGATCGGCCAGGCCTCGCGCATCGCGGGCGTCTCGCCGGCCGACATCTCCGTCCTGCTGGTCCACCTTAAAGCTATGGACGAAAAAAAGGCCCTGTGTTAGAATATGGCTACGAGGAGGTGAAAAGATGAAAAAATTAATTATTGCAGCCATCGCAATCATGTTTGTCGCCGGGATCTCCCACGCGGCAAGCTTCACCGGCATCGGGTTTATCGACGTGCAGAAGGTCTTCAAAGAATATAAAGAAACTTCCAAGGCCCAGGGCGAGTTAGCCAAGCAGGAAGAAAGCTTCAAGAAAGACTTCGAATCAAGTCAGACCAAACTGGCCGATGCGGAAAAAAGCGGCAAAAAGAAAGACGAGCTCGAAAAAATGAAAAAGGATATGGAAGAAGAGCTGGCCCCGAAAAGAGATACACTGCTGCGGCTCAACGAGCAGTTGACCATAAAGCTCCAAGCCAAGATCCTTGATTCCGTAAAAAAAGTCGCCAAAAAAGTCGGGATCGAAGTCGTGCTTGATAAGCAGGTCGTCATTAACGGCGGCATGGACTTGACCGAAATGGTGATAACCGAGCTCAACAAGTAAATCGTGAAGCTCAGTAAGCTGTCAGAAATCGTTGCCGGCGAGATCAGAGGGCTCGGAAATACAGAGATCAGGGGGGTTGCCCCTATCGAGACGGCCGGAGTCGGAGATTTGGTCTTCGTTCTCGAAGAAAAATTTTTGGCTCCGGCTTTATCGTCCCGGGCCGCGGCGGTCGTCGCACCGTCCGGCGCAAAAACCGGCGATAAGCCGGCCATCTTGGTGCGTAATCCGCGTCTGGCTATGGCCCGGCTGCTACCCCATTTTGCCCCGAAATCAAAAGTGAAGCCGGGCATCCATAAAACGGCCGTGGTTTCAGAAGATGCCAAAATCGGCAAACGAGTGACAATTTATCCATTCGTTTATATCGGCGAAGGAGTCGAGATCGGCGACGACACGATAATTTACCCATCCGTGACCATTTACAATAATGTCAGGATCGGCCAGCGGGTGACCATTCATGCGGGCGCCCGTATCGGCGTCGACGGTTACGGTTTTGTCTGGCACGAAAATAAATACGAAAAGATCCCTCAGGTCGGCACGGTCGTGATCGAGGACGACGTTGAAATTTACGCCAACACCTGCGTTGCCCGGGCGACTCTGGGCGAGACCCGGATCGGCGCCGGCACCAAGATCGATTGCCTGACGCACATCGCCCACAATTGCCAGATCGGTAAACATTGTGCCATAACCGCTTTAG
>JAQUOB010000058.1 GCA_028717325.1 Candidatus Margulisiibacteriota bacterium | reverse complement strand
GCGATCGCCCCCGGCCGGCTCTTTTTCCAGGCTGAGCCAAGCGAGATCCGCTGCCAGATCAACGATCGGGGCGGGGAGGACGGGGCCGATATCGCTTTTAGCCTGCTGGCCGTCTATCCCGGCGGCAGAGCCCTGGTCGGACACTTTGGCTTTAACACGGAGTACCGGAATTATTTGAATGTTTTCGGCCCGCATTGTTCGGTGGAACTGGAGCGGGTCTTCTCGATCACCCCGGAGCTGGAGAACGAGCTGTTGGTCAAAGAGAAGAATGTCAGCCGGATTATTAAAGCGCCCAAGGCCGATTGTTTTGAGATCTTCCTGTCCGATGTATTTGACAGCATTAACCGGGGCGCTTATGGGAAATATCTTGATGACTTGTTGTGCGATGCGGCCGCCCTGCATAAGCTGCGTCAGGCGGCGAACGTCATTTAAGGCGGATAAACATGGTCATTATTAAAGTTATCGACAAATTGTTAGAAAAAAAACGCCGGTTGGTCATCAATCGGCGCGGCGGCAAAAATGCGCTGTTGAGTTACGTGCTGGTCCCGCCGCCCCAGCTGCCGGTGGGGACGCAATATTATGTCTCCCACAATTCAAAAATGCTGTGCCGTCACATGATCAGAGTGCTGGTTAAATTCGGTTATAAGGTCCATCTGCAGCATTATCTTGACACGCGGGTAGAGACCGGGACCCATTATGATCTATTTATCGGGCATAATATTACTTTTTCGCGAATCGCGAAGGCGATCAATCCGGACGCAAAAAAAATATTGCTGGTGACCGGCGCCAGCCCGCAGTTCGAGAACGAACAGCTCAAGGCGAGAAGCGACAACCTGTACCAAAGGAAAGGGGTGCGCATTGAATACGAGCCGTCCGCCGCTGACTATATCGACCTAAACTTCGAAACAGCCGATCGTGTCTTTCATATCGGCGGTGATTTTGTAAAAAACACCTGGCCGGCGCGCTATCATCATAAGATGTGGGGCTATCGCAATATCACCCCCTTTAAGCCGGTCCGGAAGACAAAAGCCAGCGGGAATTTTATTTACGCGGGGAGTTTTAAGCTGCTCCGGCGGGGCCTGGACCTGCTCTTGGAGATATTTTACAGGCGGAAAGAAAATATCTATGTTTACGCTTCTTACAAGGGCGAGGACAAGTTCGTGGCGGCTTATCATCAGGAGCTGTTCGAAACGAAAAATATCCGCAGTATGGGGTTCGTTAACCTGGCCGGCCGGCAATTCAGACGAGTCGTTGATGACGTTGATTTTGTCGTTTATCCCACTTCGGCCGAGGGGCAGTCGACCACCGTGCTGTACCTGATGTCCCTGGGGGTTCTGCCGATCGTCACGGAGAATTGCGGTTTCGAAAACATCGAGCGTATCGGGTTTAAGATCGAAGACGGCACGCTCGCGGCGGTGGCCGCCGCCGTCAATTGCGCGGTGGCCGCCGGCCCCGGGCTCATCGAGCAAAAACGAAGGGCCCTGGCTGAAGAAATGAAGCGCTACACCCCCGATTCGTTCGAGGAGAATTTTGCCGACTTTTTGAACTCGGCCGTTCCGGCTCACTGCCTTGACCCGCGGTTTTCGACCACCCGACGGCTGGCGGCCGGCGAGGGCAGCGGTCGCGTTTCACGAGACGGGAAGAAAACGAGCGGCGGTTTGAGGACCAGGGGTTATCATAAAAAGGCCGGTCGAGGCAAGCCGGTGGTCAGCATTATTACGGTCGTCTTTAACGGCGAGAAATATTTGGAGGAAACGATCAACAGCGTCTTGTCGCAGAGCTATGACAACGTCGAATATGTCATTATCGACGGCGGCTCGCGCGACGGCACCCTGGACATAATCCGCAAGTATGAGCATGCCATCGATTACTGGGTGAGCGAGCCGGACAAAGGCTTATACGACGCGTTAAATAAAGGCATTGATCTGATCAGCGGTTCGATCTTTGCCGCCCTTCATTCCGATGACGTCTATTATGACCGGAGCGTGCTGGCCAGAGTCGCCGGCCAATTTAGCGACGAGCCCGGCCTCAGCTGGCTGTTCGGGAACTTTGGCGTGATCGGAGCCGATTCGGTTGAAAGAGGGATTTATAAAATTCCCGGCTATGACCGGAAATCTTTGTATTACGCGAATTTCTGTTACGTGCCTCATCCGGCCAGTTTCTTTAAGCGGGACCTGATCAAGACCGTAGGCAAATTCGATCTGGATTATAAGCTGGCCTCCGATTACGATTTTTTCCTGAGGCTCGGCGGGGACGTCAAGGGCAAGAACGTCAATTATCCGCTGGTCAAGTTCCGGTTCCACAGCGCGAGATTGTCCGAGTCGCAGGCGGAACGCTCGAGGGCTGAGCGCATCCGGATACAGGAACGGCACGCGCAAAAAGACGGGCCGTTAATGAGGTCATTTTATTCCCTGTCGATCTATTTACGGCTCAGGTTGTTGAACCTGGACTATTATTTTAAGCGGGCGTTGAATTCAGCTTTGAGGAGGTAAACGAAATGGGAACGAGCAAACGGCGGGCATTGGTGACGGGAGCGGGCGGTTTTATCGGCGGGCATCTGGTCAAATATTTGCAGGACAAGGGTTACTGGGTGAGAGGCGTGGATATCAAGGAGCATGAGTTTAAAAAATCATCCGCCGACGAGTTCCTGTTATTGGATCTCCGGGCGGCCGGCAATTGTCTGACCGCGGCGGACGGGATCGATGAGGTTTACAGCCTGGCGGCCAACATGGGCGGGATCGGTTTTATCACCTTCGCCAAGGCCGAAGTTATGAGGGATAACGTCCTGATCAATACCCATATGCTGGAGGCGGCCCGCCTGAACCGGATCAAACGCTATTTCTATTCTTCATCCGCCTGCATTTATCCGACCTTTAAGCAGACCAATTCGGATGTGCCCGGCTTGAAAGAAAACGACGCTTATCCGGCCGACCCCGATAACGAATACGGCTGGGAAAAGCTGTTCACCGAACGGCTGGCCAAAGATTATTATCTGGATTTTGGCCTGGAAACGCGCGTGGCGCGCTTCCATAACATTTTCGGGCCGGAAGGGACCTGGGAAGGCGGCAAGGAAAAGGCGCCCGCCGCGGTCTGCCGCAAGATCGCCATGGCCAAAGACGGCGAGACGATCGAGATCTGGGGTGACGGCAAGCAGACGCGCTCGTTCTGCTACATCGATGACTGCCTGGAGGGGATCTACCGGCTGACCCAATCGGACCACCGGGAGCCGCTGAATATCGGCTCGGACCGGCTGGTCACGATCGATGAGCTCTACGATATGGCCAGCGGCCTGGCCGGGAAAAAAATAGTGAAACGTTACGATCCGTCCAAGCCGCAGGGGGTGAGAGGCCGGAACTCCGACAACACCCTGGTCAAAAAGGTCCTGGCCTGGGAACCGAAGGTGCCGCTGGAAGAAGGCATGTCGAGAACTTACCGCTGGATAGAAAAACAGGTCAAAGATAAGTACAAGTTATAACAATTTTGAATAGGTCAAAAGAGCAAAGGATGACAATTAAGAGCTTATTAAATTATATAATGGTTGGGACCGTGTTTTCCGGGGCGTTCGTGCTCGGTTATTCAAGCTTTGAGTTTTACTTGAGTTATCTGGTCTTCATGGCCTTTATCGTCATCTACGTTTATTACAAGGGAGTATTTCATTTTAACCGGGGTTTTTTATTCCTCTTATTATATTTTGCCGTTGTTTCCTTCTTGTGCATAACGGTTTTTAAGTCGTCGTCTTTCCTGCTGTTAAAACAATTGCTGGGCATCTCTTTTTCCGCCTCGGCCTATTATTTATTGATCAAGAACAATGATTATGACGTCGAAGGGCTGTTTCGGCTTTATCTGAAGTTCGCTTTATTGGTCGCCGCTCTCGGCGTTTTTCAGGAGATCTCTTATCTCTTGAATTTCCAGCCGGGCTATGACTGGAAATGGTTTATACCAAAATCAGGATTAAAAGGGACGACCCTGTTTATGTTCAGGATCAACTCGATCATGCCCGAGCCGTCGATGCTGGCCATGATCCTGGCGCCGGCGGTATTCGTGGTGTTATCCAACCTTTTTTCAAAAAGAAAAATATATTTAAGCCGGCTGGCCGGAGCGATAATCCTGGCCGCGTATTTCTTGACCTTCTCTTCCGTGGCTTACCTTGGTTTAATCGTGGGTTCGCTGCTTATCTTGTATCAAAAGGGCTATTTAAATATAAAAAGGCGGAAGATCGTGCTGATGCCGGTCATTATTGCGATCCTGTTCATTGTGTTCTATTCGGTTTACGGTTCCATCCCGGACATAAAATCAAGGGTTGACGCCTTTGTGGCGCTGCTCAACAAACCGGATCAGACCCTTAATTTCTCGACGGCCATGGACAGGAATGCGAGCGTGCTTATTTTATACAGCAATGTCGACACGGCTTTGAATTCGGTCAAAAAAAATCCGTTATTTGGCTCCGGTCTAGGCACGCACGCCGATAATTTCGACAAGTATTACGGCGGTCTGATCGAACAAGCGGGGCAATCCGGCGAACTGGTCCAATTAAGAGGTTGGGGCCTGGGGGTCAGCAAAGAGGACGCCAATTCGCTGTTCGTGAGATTGCTGTCCGAAACCGGGATAATCGGGCTGTCAATCGTTATCTGGCTGCTGCTGAAATTTTTCATTAAAAGAAAAGACCCGTCGGCCGCGCTGGCCAGCGACGGCGTAATCTACAATTTATCGGTGATCAACAATGGGATATTCCTTTTAATTATATTGCGTTTGATCAGGTTCGGCCATTATTTTGTCGACGGCCTGTTTTTCTTCGCCTTCATCTATTATTTTACGAACAAAGAGTACAGCCGGCTCGCAGCGGCGCCAGATGACAGGGTGGCGGCGACATGAAAATATTAATGCAGAACCGGGTCGATGCCTTTTCCGCTCCCGGCGGCGATACGGTCCAGATGCGGAAAACCAAAGAATATCTGGAGAAATTGGGCGTGACCGTGGATATTTCCCTGGCTCTCGAGCCCGATCTCGGCCGGTACGATCTCGTTCATCTTTTTAATGTCGCCCGCATTCACGAGACCTATCTGCAATTCCTGAACGCCAAAAGACAGCATAAGCCGGTGGTCGTTTCGACCATTTATTCTGACTATTTTGACGAGCTTGATATCAAGGGGGCGTACGGGATCAAAGGCTCGATCTTAAAGAAATTCAGCAAAGAGGGGCGGGAAAAGCTCAAATGTGTTTACCGGGCGGTCATGGATTTGCGCCAGGTTAAAGCGTCGTGGCGGCTGTTAAAAGTCGGTTTTACCGAAGAGCAAAAACAGGTCATCCAGGGTGCTGACATGATCCTGCCGAACTCAAATATGGAGTTGGCGAAGGTCCGGGACAATTTTGGAGCGGTCAGAGATTCTGAGGTGGTGCCGAACGCGGTGGAGCCCCAATTTATCGAAAAAGACAGCTCTTTTGCCGATCAATACGGGCAAAAAGATTATGTCCTCTGTGTTGCCAATTATATTCCGAGAAAAAATCAGCATAATTTGTTAAGGGCCATGCAGGGGACCGGCCTGGTCCTGGTCATGATCGGCGGCATCGTTAACACTCACATCGGCTATTATAAGCGATTAAAAAAAATGAGCGACCAGAGTGACGGGAAGATCATTGTCTTGCCGAAAACCACGCAGGAAAAACTGGTCTCGATCTATTCCGGCGCCCGGGTGATCGCTCTGCCGAGCTGGGGCGAAACGACCGGTTTGAGCTGCCTGGAAGGCGCCCTGGCCGGCTGCAACGTGGTCATCACGGACCGGGGCTATACCAGGGAATATTTCCGCGACATGGCTTATTACTGCGATCCCGCCGATGTCGGCTCCATCAGGGAGGCCGTCCTGAAGGCCTATCAGGCCCCGCCCGCTACGAAGCTGAAAGAACATATCCTCAACAACTATACCTGGGATAAGACCGCCGAAGCGACCCTCAACGCCTACCGGCGCGTTTTGGGAAAATGACGATGAACAGAGGCAACGTTGCCATCATTATTTTGAATTATAACGGCTATCAGGATACGATCGAGTGCCTGGAGTCGCTGGGGCGGATAAGCTATCAGGACTTCCAGGTCGTTCTGGTCGATAACGCCTCAACCGATGATTCGGTCGCCCGGCTCAGGCAATGGCTGTCGGAAAATAAGAACGCGGCGGCTAAGGTGCATCTTGTTGAGAACGAAAAAAATTACGGCTACGCCCGGGGCAACAACGTCGGGATCAAGTATGCCCTGGCGAACTTCGGGAGCGAATATACCCTGATCTTGAACAACGACACCTCGGTCGAGCCCGATTTTCTCCAGCCGTTGATCGAGGGTTTGCGAGAGCGCGCGGTCGCGCTGGCCGGTCCCCGGATAATCGAATCGGGCGTCAAATATCACTGGCAGGGCTATTTGCCGAGCCGGATCAATTTTCTTAATTATCTCGCCTTTTTGACGCCGCTCAGACAGGTTTTTATTAAAACCCCCTTATCGATCGAATTCAATTTAGAACGATCGGAGTCGCCCCGGCCGGCCTATTCGATCCCCGGCTGCTGCATGCTGTTTAGATCAGGGGCGCTGGAGTCGGTCGGGCTGTTTGACGAAAAAACATTTTTGGGCTGGGAAGAATGCATCATCGCGGAAAAACTGTTCCAGGCGGGCTATCGCACGGTCGTCGTGCCCAAAAGCCGGATCTTTCACAAAGTTTCCAGAGGGTTTGCCAAAATATCGCTGTTGACCAGAAAGGACAGCTATCAAGAGAGCGAAAGATATTTTCAGCTCAACTATTTGAAGATGCCGTCTTACCAGCGGCGGCTGATCGGGTTGATCAGGTCGTTGTCCCATTTTTTGACCGTTCTTTCGGCCGGGTCGGCGGAGAAAAAGGCGGGATCGATCCAATGAACGATCAGATCCAGGAATATTATAAAGAGAAAGCGAATAAATATAAGTTGTTCTCCGTGCCGGGCGGCGTGCACGCCAGGATAATCGAATGGACAGGGACCGGCAAGACCGTCCTCGACGTGGGCTGCGCCGCCGGCTATCTGGGCGCCGAACTGAAAAATAGGGGCAATCGGGTCTTCGGCGTCGAGGTTTCTGACCTCGCCGCGCGGGCGGCGGCCGACCGCCTGGACGGCGTGATCGTCGGCAACATCGAAGCTCTCGATCTGCCTTACCCGAAAGGCCATTTTGACGTCATAATCTGTGCCGATATTCTGGAGCATCTTTTCCAGCCGGCCGAGGCGCTGATAAAACTGCGCCAATATCTTAAAGACGACGGCGTTTTGATCGC
>JAQUOB010000057.1 GCA_028717325.1 Candidatus Margulisiibacteriota bacterium | reverse complement strand
TCGCCTTTCATATTCGTCGTGGATCTCACCCACGATCTCTTCGACCAGATCTTCCAGCGTCACCAGGCCCAGCGTGTGGCCGAACTCATCGACCACAATAGCCAGATGCTTGTACTCCGCCTGCATCTGTCCCATCACATCGCTTATTTTCTTGCCGCCCGGTATAAAAAGGGCCTGCCGCAAATGATCGTTCAATTTATCCGACCGGTCGGCCGTCAGCAGATCTTTGGCGTAAACCACGCCGATAATGTTGTCAAAATTCTGGTCATAGACCGGCAGGCGCGAATGGCCGGACTCTTTTATCTTGGCCACGGTCTCTTCGATCGACGCCTGGGCCTCGACGCAGATCATCTTGCTCCGCCCGGTCATGACCTCCCTGGCCGTCAGGTCGCCGAATTTAAAGACCGAGCTGATCATCTCCCTCTCCTCGCGCTCGATCACGCCCTCCTTCTCGCCGATGAACAGCAGCGCCTTGATCTCTTCTTCGGAAATAAAAGGCCCCTGCTCCGTCAATTTGCCGCCGAAGATAAAGATGAACGGCCGGCTGATCAATGACAGCAGCCAGGCCACCGGGGTCAAAACCCACTCGATCGCCAGCATCGGCGGCGCCAGCCACAGCGCCCAGGTCTCGGCGTTGCGGATGGCCACGGTCTTGGGGGTGATCTCGCCGAAGACCAGCAGGAACAAGGTCATAAAGCCGATCGCCGCGCCGATGATGACCCCGACGTCGGCCATGCCCAGTTTCTCAAAATAGCCGGTGATCACCGTCGTCGCCAGGACCGAGGCGCTGATATTCACCACATTATTGCCGATCAGGATCGTCGAAAGCAGTTTAGCCGGGTCTTCGCGCAGTTTGCGCAGAGTCCGCGCTCCCGGCCTTTTTGCCTCGACCAGCTGGGCTATCTTAGGACGGCTGATGGTCGTCATGGCGGTTTCCGAGGCCGAGAAAAAAGCCGACAGAGCAATAAATATTATTAATAGCAGTATTTCTGTCATTATCTCATTAGCCTCGGTATAAAGATCAAAAGTCCGACCGCGATCGATCCGATCGCCGCCGTCAGCACCGCACCCGCCGCAATATTCTTGGCCAGGGCCGCCAGCGGATGCCGTTCGGGCTTGACCAGGTCAACTGCTTCTTCGATCGCGGTGTTGATCATTTCGGCCACGATCACCAAGGTGATCGTGAGTACGATCACGGCCAGCTCGACCGGGCTGACCTTAAGGTAGACGGCCAGAGCCAGGACCAGCAAACCGATGACAAAATGGATCAGGATGTTGCGTTCGGTTTGCAGGGAGTGCGCCGCGCCCAGACGCGCGTATCTAAAACTTTGAATAAATTTCTTCGGCATGCCTCATTCGCCTCCCGTGGTCATAACCCAGGACGTGCAGTGTTCCGTGGATGACCAGACGCTTAACTTCCGACCGATAATCGACGCCGTATCGCTTCGCGTTCCTCGCCGTCGTGTCACTTGAAATTATCACATCCCCAAGGATTCTACCATCATCGTAATTAAAAGACAGCACGTCCGTCGGTTTATCTTGCTCCCGAAATCGCCTGTTCAATTCCTGAATTTTTTTATCCCTCACGAACGCTAAATCTATCCGGCCTGTTTTTTTTTCTTTTTTAACTATTTCTTTTATCAATTTCTCAAACATGCTTATAGCTTACCGCTTAATGCTTATAACTTTTTAATGTCCGCACCCAACCCATTGAACTTCT
Organism: Candidatus Margulisiibacteriota bacterium; assembly: GCA_028717325.1. GTDB lineage: Bacteria > Margulisbacteria > WOR-1 > O2-12-FULL-45-9 > XYB2-FULL-48-7 > JAQUOB01. Next base: position 5,649 of record JAQUOB010000057.1, on the reverse strand, counting down.
CAACCAATTTTTCGTAGCCGCGATTCAGGTGATGGTCGCGATCTTCAATCAGCGTCTCTCCCTCCGCCGCCAGGCCGGCCAAAAGCAAGGCCGCTCCCGCCCGCAAGTCGGTCACCCGCACCGGCGCGCCGGAGAGCTTGGCCACGCCGTTGATGATCGCGCTCTGGCCCTCGAGCTTGATGTCCGCCCCCATCCGCCGCAGCTCCGGCAGGTGCATAAAACGATTCTCGAAAACGCTTTCCGAAACGACCGAGGTCCCGCTGGCCAGGGCCAGGAGAGCGATGAACTGCGGCTGCATGTCGGTCGGAAAGCCCGGGTACGGCAGGGTCTTGACGTCGACCGATTTAAAGCCGTCATCGTTCGAGACGGTCACCGAATCGCCGTCCACTACAACCTGCATGCCCGTCTCTTGCAATTTTCTGATGGTCGACTCCAGATGCTCCGGCACCACCCGGTTAAGTTTGACCCGGCCTCGGGTGATCGCCGCCGCCACCATCATTGTCCCCGCCTCGATCCGGTCGGGTATGATCGAATAGTCCTCCGGCGAAAGTTTCGGCACGCCCTCGATACGGATCAACTCACTGCCGGCGCACTCGATCTTCGCCCCGGCTTTGATCAGAAAATTGGCCAGATCGGCGATCTCCGGCTCGCGCGCCGCGTTCCCGATCGTCGTTTCGCCCTCGGCCAAGGCCGCTGCCATCATGACCGATTCGGTCGCCCCGACCGAAGGAAAATCAAAATAGACCTTCGCGCCGCGCAACCTGGCCGCCCGGGCGATCACAAAACCGTGTTCCAGGTCGACTTTCGCACCCAGCGCTTCCAGGCCTTTGATGTGGATATCCACCGGCCTAGAGCCGATCGCGCAACCGCCCGGCAGAGGTATCTTGGCCAGGCCTTTCATCGCCAGGATCGGCCCGATGACAAAGAACGAAGCGCGCATTTTGGTCACCAGTTCGTACGGCGCGACGTGCTTGACCTGATAGTTCCAGATATTGACGGTGTTGGGCGACGACTGCGAATATTCGGCGCGGATGCCGAGCGCCCGCAGAACGCGAATGATCGTCGTGACATCAAGCAGGTTCGGAATATTGCGGATGACGGAGCGTCCCGGCACCATGATCGTAGCGGCCAGGATCGGCAAAGCCGCGTTCTTGGAACCGGAAATATTGACTTCCCCGGCAAGGGGTCTCGCCCCTTTAACCAGTAATTTTAACATTAAAGTCCTCCGGCCGCTGGTCCTTGGCCCCAAAATAATGCAGCAGCGCCCCCACGATCCGCTCGCTCGCCTGGCCGTCGCCGTACGGATTGACGGCTTTCGACATCGCCGCGTAAGCCGAACGGTCGGTCAGCAGGCGCTCGGTCTCTTCAAAAATAACTTGCTCGGTCAGGCCGACCAGCTTGACGGCCCCCACCTCCACCGCGTCGGGCCGTTCGGTCTTTTCCCGCAGGACCAGGACGGGTTTGCCCAGAGAGGGCGCTTCTTCCTGAACGCCGCCCGAATCGGTCAGGATGAGATAAGAAGCTTTCATCAGATGAACAAAGGCCTCATAATCGAGCGGCTCGATCAGCTCGACATTGTCGACGTTCTCCAGCAATTCATTGATCACCCGGCTGACGATCGGGTTGCGGTGGACGGGAATGACAAATTCTATCTCGCGCCGGTATTTTTCGGCCAGTCTTTTTATCGCCGTGCAGATATCCCGCAGCGGCTGGCCGAAACTCTCCCGCCGATGAGCGGTGACCAGGATCATCTTCTTGCCTTTCGCCAGTTTTATCCCGGCTTTTTCGAGAGAAAAGTTCCTCTTGGAAACCGTCAAGAGCGCGTCGATGACCGTGTTGCCGGTCAGATAAATTTTCTCCTTCGGCACTTTTTCTTCCAGCAGATTTTTAAGCGACGTCCGGGTCGGGGCAAAATGCAGATCGGCCAGGTCGGAGATCATTTTCCGGTTCATCTCTTCGGGATAAGGCCGCCATTTGTCAAAGGTCCGCAGTCCCGCCTCCACGTGACCGAGCGGGATGCGGTAATAAAACGCGGCCAGCGCCGCGGCGAAAGCGGTCGAGGTGTCGCCCTGGACCAGCAGCATCTCCGGTTTTTCGCGCAAAATTATCTCTTCCAGCCCCTGCAGCGATTTGCTGACGATATTGGCGATGGTCTGGTTCTCTTCCATGATCCCGAGGTCGTAATCGGGATCAAGATCGAAGATCCGCAGGACCTGGTCGAGCATCTGCCGGTGCTGGCCGGTCACGACCACGATCGGCTCGAGCACGTCGGGATATTTCTCGACCTCTTTGATGACCGGCGCCATCTTGATCGCCTCCGGCCGCGTGCCGAAAACGAACATAATTCTTTTGCGGTTGACCATAATTTATCTCTGCAGCGCCATGAAAAGCGCCAGAACGCCCAATAAAAAGCAAGCGACATAGATCGACAGGACGGCTTCGCGCTGGGTCAAGCCCAGGCGCAGCAGCAGGTGATGAATATGTTTATCGTCCGCCGCGAAGAGATTCTTCCTGTCCTTGATCCGGCGGACAATGGCAAAGGTCGTGTCAAAGATCGGCACCGCGAGGATGAGCAGCGGCAGGAACAGCGCGACTACCAGGGTGGTCTTAAAAACGCCGATAATGGCGGAGGCCGCCAGGACAAAGCCCAGGAAGTAGCTGCCCGAGTCGCCCAGAAAGATCGAGGCCGGGAAAAAGTTGTAGCGCAGGAAGCCCAGCGCCGTGCCGGCCAGCGCCAGCATCAGCAGGGCGGCGCCCGGCTGGTGCGTGCGCAGGGCCACGAAGAAAAGCGTGCCGGCGGCAATCAGCGTCACGCCCGCCGCCAGGCCGTCCAGGCCGTCAATCAGATTGACCGCGTTGGTCATGCCGACGAGCCAGAGGAGCGTCAGCGGGATCGCTATAAAACCGAGCGGCAAGATGCCGTTGATCGGGTTGGTGACGAATGAAATTTCGACGCCGAAATAGATCGCGACCGAGGCCCCGACCACCTGCCAGAAAAGCTTGGTCAGCGGCTTCAGCCGCCGCATATCGTCCATCAGCCCCATCAGGAGGACGATCGAGCCGCCCAAGAGGATCCCAAGTATCGGATGAGGGTTGATCTTGATCCCGTGCTCCGCCCCCAGCAGGAGGCCAAAGAGCACCGCCACGGCAAAGCCAAAATAAATGGCGATCCCGCCGGTACGGGGAATGCTGTGAGTATGGACCTTTCTCTCGGCCGGTTTATCGACCGCGCCGATTTCGGGGGCAAAACTGCGAACCATTGGGGTGATTAAAATGGTCAAAATCAAGGCGATCAGGAAAGTGGCGAGAAACGTAAGCATTACGGGATATTATTATAGCACACTTTGAGATTGCAATTCAATTATGTTAAAATCATCTTATGAAGGAAACGATCGCCAGCGAACTCAAAGAAAGCATCGCGGTCAAAACCGAGGTGCTGAAATCACTCGTGCCGGTCATCGAAAAAGCGGCCCGGGCCATGATCGAAGCGCTCAAGGCCGGCAATAAAGTCCTGTTCTTCGGCAACGGCGGTTCGGCCGCCGACGCCCAGCACCTGGCCGCCGAATTGATCAGCCGCTACCGGCTGGAGAGAAAGTCCCTGCCCGCTCTCGCGTTGACGACTGACACTTCCATTATCACCGCCATTTCGAACGACTATTCGTTTGATAATATTTTCGCCCGGCAGATCGAAGGCCTGGCTAAAAAAGGCGACATCGCTTTTGGCATTTCAACTTCCGGCAACTCTAAAAATGTTGTGGCCGGCTTAGCCAAAGCCAAACAAACCGGCTGTACCACGATCGGCCTGATCGGCAGCGGCGGCAAGATCGCCGAAGTTTCCGACATCACGATCGCCGTCCCTTCAAAGATCACGCCTCGGATCCAGGAGTGTCACATCACGATCGGCCATATCCTCTGCGGCCTGATCGAACAGGAGCTCTTCGGCCGGCGATGAAAGAGAGAACCCAGCGCTTCGGCGTTTCGATGGACGACACCCTGCTCAAGAAACTGGACGCCTACATCGCCAGCAAAGGCTACACCAATCGGTCGGAAGCGATCCGCGACTTTGTCAGGGAAAACCTGGTAGAAGAGGAATGGAAAGCTGATCGCAAACAGGTCGTCGGCACGGTCACCCTGATCTACGATCACGCGGCACTGGAGCTGCCCAAAAAGCTGACCGATCTCCAGCATCATTTTCACAAAGAGATCATTTCCACCACGCACATCCATCTCGATGAACATAATTGCCTGGAGATACTGGCGCTCAAAGGCAAAGGCGAAAAGGTCAAAGCGATCGCCGATCGCTTGATCGCCGCCAAAGGGGTCAAGCACGGCAAGCTGGTCATGTCGACGACCGGGAAAGAGATCGTATGAGCATTATTGTCACCGGCGGCGCCGGTTTTATCGGCAGCTGTTTCGTCCAGAAACTTAACCAAGTCGGGGAAAAAGAGATACTTGTCGTTGACGAGGCCGGCGCCGACGCCCGGTGGGGGAACCTGGCCGGCAAGCAATACGTCGATTACCTGGAAAAGGCCGCCTTCATCAAGCAGGTGGCAGCAGAACGGTTGACAACTTCGGTCAAGGCCCTGTTCCATATCGGCGCCTGCTCCTCCACGACCGAGCAAAACGCCGACTACCTCAAGGAAAATAACCTGAAATACTCCCAGACGCTGGCGCGCTGGGCTCTCCGCCACGGCGTACCATTTTTTTACGCCAGCTCCGCCGCGACCTACGGCAACGGCGCCCAGGGCTATAGCGACGCCGAGGAAAATATCCCTGCCCTTCGGCCGTTGAACCTCTATGGCCAGTCGAAACAAGATTTTGACCTCTGGCTGTTGGAGAACAAGTTGACGGACAAGGTCGTGGGTTGGAAATATTTTAACGTCTTTGGTCCGAACGAATACCACAAGGGCGACATGCGAAGCATGGTCCTGAAGGGTTACGAGCAGATCAAGCGTGACGGCAAGCTTCGGCTCTTCAAGTCGTACCGGGCGGACTATCGCGACGGCGAACAAAAACGTGATTTTGTTTACGTCAAAGACATTATCGACCTGATGTGGGAGTTTTACCTCAACCCCGGCGTTAAAGGGATCTTCAACCTCGGGGCTGGTACCGCCCGCAGTTGGAACGATCTGGCCGCAGCGATATTCGCAGCGCTCAAACTGCCGGTCAAGATCGAGTATATTGACATGCCGCCTATTTTGCGTGATAAGTACCAGTATTTTACTGAAGCGGACCTGACCAAACTGAAGCGGACCGGGTTACCGGTCAAGACCACCCCGCTGGAAGCGGCCGTCAGCGATTACGTCGTCAATTACCTGGAAAAAGGGAACGCCCGCTTTTAGCCATGCGCAAAATATTCATCACCGGTGCCAGCGGCTGCGTCGGCCATTATCTGGCCGACGAACTGTCGGCCGATCCAGACTATCAGCTCTATCTCATGGTCAGGACCCCGGCTAAATTGCGCGCCGATCTCAGAGCAAAAAAGAACGTCACGATCGTCCAGGAAGACATCAGCAGCGTCAGCAATCAAACAGCTTTGATCAAAGAAATGGATTACGTCATCCACACGCTGGCCAACTGGGGAGCGCACGAGAACAATCTGGAACATTCACTCGACTTTTTCAAACTGATCGATCCCGCCCGCTGCCA
>JAQUOB010000056.1 GCA_028717325.1 Candidatus Margulisiibacteriota bacterium | reverse complement strand
GTATTTTATCTCGTATTTTTCGGCTATCCGCAGCCACATGTCCCAATCGGCCGCAAAAAACATTTTCTCATCGAACAACCCGACCCGATCGAAGCATTCCCGGTCGATCACGACCGAAGGATTATTGATAAAATTTGACAGCACCAGCTGTTCCAGGACCCGGCCCGAGTGGCCCGGCGTCCGGTTTTCACCGGTGACCTTGCCCGCGGCGTCGATCAGATAAACGCCGGTATAGACCAGCCCTGTCCGTTTGTCGGTAAAAGCCTTGAGACTGGTTTCCAGTTTGGCCGGCAGGAAGAGATCGTCGCAGTCGAGCAAAGCGATATATCGGCCCTGCGCCCGTTGAATGCCGAAGTTGCGGGCGCTGCAGGCGCCGCCGTTCGTTTTGTAAAAATATCTGATCCGGTCGCCGAACCGGCGCAAGGCCTCGCCTGTCCCGTCGGTTGAGCCGTCGTCGACCACGATCAGCTCGTAATCCTTATAGGTCTGGGCCAGGACGCTCTCGACCGCCTCGACCGTGTAGGCCGCGTAATTATAGGCCGGGATTATGACGCTGACTTCAGGCATTTTGCCTCCAACCGTTCACGTATTCAGCCAGGGCTGCTTCCCAGTTCCTCATCACGTTCAGGCCCAGCAGCTCAAGTTTATAATTTCTGATGCCTTCCGATTCGGCCCGGGGCGCCGGCAGGGGAAATTCGGCGGAAGAAACCGAGGTCAATTTGATGTCCAACCCCAGTATCTCAATGATCTTTTTGGCGATATCGTAGCGCGTGCAGCAGCCGTTATTGCCCAGGTGGTAAACGCCGTAATTGCCCGTTTTGATCAGTTCTTTGATGCCGCCGACCAGGTCCCGGGCAAAAGTCGGCGTGCCGTATTTGTCTGAGACCGCCTTGATCTCCCGGCGGCCTTCCAGGCAAAACTGGATGATCTTGCCGACGAACTTGATGTCCTTTTGCCGGCCGCCGCCGATCATCCAGCCGGCCCGGAAAATATAATACCGGGTCAACAGGTCCTGAACGATCTTTTCCCCTTCCAATTTTGAGCGGGCGTAGACGTTGCGCGGATTGGTCGGCGAGAATTCCGTATGTATCTCCCCCGGGCCGCCGCCAAAGACCGCCCCGGTGCTGATGTAGACCATTTCGCAATCCGCCCGCTGGCAGGCCAGCGCGACGTTCTGCGTGCCCAGGGTGTTCGTCCGGTAAGCGTGATCGACGGCCTGCTCGCACTTGTCGACGTCGGTTTCCGCCGCCAGATGGATGACTAGCGACGGCTTGACCCTTTTGATCATCCCGAAAACCTGCTCTTTGTTGGTTATATCGAGCTCCGGCAGGTCCGTCAGGTAGAGATCTTCGCCCTTGAATATTTCCCGGACGTACGAGCCGACCATGCCATTGGCCCCGGTCACTAAGATCATTTATTCATCACCCCTATCTAATATATTTGGGTCCATCGCTATTCGGCACCGAGCGGAACTTTCCCGGTCAGTTTGTTATAGAGATCGTAAACATGCAGCTCCCAGGGAAATTTAGAATACAAGCCATTTAATCGCCATCTGACCAGGCGTCCCAATACTTTGCTGACGAATTTGGGGCTGTTCTTCAATATGTAATAAAACCAGAGATACTGGTTCATTCGCTTGACCGTCTCCACAAAATCCGGCCAGATCCACGGCATCGCGTCGATCTTGAAGAAACCCTCGTGGAGGACCTCGCCCTGCCAATCCTCGATCTTTTGCGGCAGTTTGACCTTGTATTTGTTCACGATCCGGTCAAAGATCGGCGAGCCCGGGTAATAGCGGAACGTCAGCGGCGGAGTGATATGGACCTTGGGGTTCAGGTCGACCATCTCGGCGCAGACCCGGTAAGTGGCGGCCGCGTCTTCTCTCTTCTCCCCTTCCAGGCCCATGATGAAGGAATATTTGGCGAATATTTTTGTCCCGTTCAACACCCTGGCCGAATTAAGTATTTCCGCGACCGTTATTTTCTTCTCGATTATGTCGAGCACTTTTTGCGAGCCGCTCTCCGCCCCCATCACGTAAGACCGCAAGCCGTTCTTTTCCAGCCGCTTGATGACGTCCCGGTTGATATAGGCGTCGTTAAAATAGCTGACCCGGCCCCAGACGCGCCAGTAGAACTTCAGCTTCTCCTGCTCGATCAGATCCAGCAATTCGAACAGCCGTTTTTTGCTGATCGGAAAATCTTCGTCAAGGAAAACAAAAGCGTTGGCCCCGTAGTCGCGCATCAGCTTTTTGACCTCGGCGATTATCGACTGCGCCGACTTGAACCGGTATTTCCTTTTCAGGAAAGCGTTAATGCAGAAATGGCATTTATAGGCGCAGCCGTGGCCGGTAAAAATCGGCATCAGCCGGACTTTTTCGTTGTTATCCGTTTCGATCTCGTTATTAAAGACGCTCTTGGCCTCCAGATACGGTTCAACGTCGTCCAGGATGGAAAAATCAAAGTGGGGCAGTTTTTCGATGTCGTCGGGCTGGGCCGGCTCGGTCAAGACCACTTCGCCCGCCGCGTTCTTAAAACCGATCCCCTTGATCGCCTCCAGTTTAACTTGGCCGTTCAGGTGATCGATCAAGCCCAGCGTCGAATCGTAGCCCTCGCCCGTGACGACTATGTCAATTGAGGGATGGGCGACCGTCTGCCCGGGGAACAGAATGGGATGGATGCCGCCCCACAAGATCAAACCGGAATATTTTTCTTTGATCTTTTTTGAAAGCTGGAGGGCCATCTCCACCTGGATGGTCATCAGCGAAAAACAGACCAGCACGGTGTCAGAATCGATCGCGGCCAGGGCTTTCTCTTCGTAATTTTTTTCCAGCGCTCCGTCCACCATTTTGACCGTGAAGCCCCGCTGCTTAAAGATCGCGCCGGCCAGCATCAGGCCGGTATGCGGGAAGATCTCGCCCGCGTCGGAATAATTGTAATCCGGGCAAGGGGGCAGATTGATCAAAACTATCTTTTTATTGGCCATTTTACACTCCTTTATTATTTAATTGACGCAGCCCAATTTCTCCAGACAATTCTTAAAGCCGGCGTTCGGATCTTCATTGATACGATAAAACATCTTCCTGATGGCACCGGGCCAGTTGCGGGCGATGTTTTTCAGCTCTGCCCCGCCCTTGACCACCGTTTCGATCGCCGCTTCAAGCTCGGCAGAGTTGTGAACGCACAAACAGGCGTTTTTGATCTCCAGCATCGGGTTGAGGCTGAACAGCAGGTCGTTCTCGAACAGCACCGGCATAACGCCCAGGCAGATCGCCTCGATCCCGATGGTTGTCGTGGTCAGCATGACCGCATCGGCCAGGACGACATAGTCGTTCAAACTGATGCCGTCAGCCAGGATGCCGTACTGCAGGGCCGGGAACAGCTTGGCGATCAGATCGGTCACGAACTTTTCGAACTTAAAGGCCGGATGGAACTTGATCAAAAACACGTACCCGGCAAAGTCCGGCCGATCGTTCATGACCTGCAAGAGATTGACCATGAGGTTCTGGACCTCTTCTTTGATCACCGGGGCCAGGACCAGAAATATCTTCTGCTCGGTCTTGAAGCCGTACCGGCCCCTGACTTCGGCCTGGGGCTGCTTGTTCTTGAGATAAGACAAAAGCTCCGAATAACGCACCGGGCCGCAGAGCCCGATATCCCTCGCCGGAAAACCGTTCCCGATCAAGACCTCTTTCTGGTATTCGCCGGTGACGAAATACTTGTCCGGCAAGGGCAGGTTATCGGGGTTTGATCTGTCCGAATAATAACCGGCGATCTCGCCTTGATCGTAGAAATACTGGAGGTGGTTCCGGGCAAACGCCTGGTGCTGGAAAGCCACCGTCCGGCAAGCCCGGCCCAAACCGTAGATCAGCGCCTTTTCAAAGGGCTGGAATTCGATCCGGTAAACCAAGGTCTCGATCTTTTCTTTCTTAACCAGACCGGCCGCCGCTTTCATGAGCGCCAGCGAAGTGAACATTTCGGAAGACAGGATGGATTCGTTCAGTTCTTCAACCACGATATTGGTGATGTCATAGCCCTCATAATCTTCTTTGATCCGTTTCATAAAACCGCGGCGGTAGGCGGCGATCTTAAAAGCTACCGCCCAGGACAGGCAGAATAGCGACAAAAACGCCCCGGGCGTCAGGTAACGCTCTAAAGCAAAAACATTCTTTTGCCGGAAGATCGTCTTAATCCTGTCGCGCTGACGCCATAACCCCAGGGGGCCATAGTTCAACCAGACCGAATAAGAACTGGCGAAATATTGGTCGAGCTGTTCCGGCAGCGATTGGTAAAATATTTCGACGGCGCCGCGCTTTGAGGCCGAACTCCAAAAATAAGGGAAAAAGCTGAAAAACACGAGACGGTTTTTTGTCCCCGCAGCCGCCTTACCCTCGCCTAAGCCGATCAGTTTCAGGATCAAATAACGCAGCAGTCCGGCGGCCAAAGGCCCGATCAAACCGGACACCAATCTTGGCCAGAAATGGCCTCTTGACTTTCTTTCCCTCGTCCCATCAATGACAGTCAGGCGCGGCACTCTTCCGCCGTTGCCGATCAGGCAGGCCTCGACCGTCTTGTCCGCGAGGTCCAGCCAGAGTTCCTGAAAATCCCCGCCGGCCAGGGCCTGTCTGATCAATTCTATATAATAGAGCCTCGTGATCATCGCGTTGACGAGCAGGCTTTTTTCCGATATGTTCAACAGCCACCAGAGATTAAAATCGCCCAGGTTAAACAGTCTCAGCAGAGTCCGGTCACCGTCCAGCGGCCGCCGCGGCAATTTATAAACCAGGGCGGGAACAAATTCCCTTATTTTTTCCTGGGACGCTTCCGCAAAAGAGGCGACATCGAGGACCTTGAACCGGGCGACCGTCCTGTATTTTTCCGGGTCAAGCCGCGGCAGAACGGCACCGTTAAAACCCAGCGCCAGGAGGGTATAATCGAGCTCTTCAGCGCGGCGCCGGCCGGCGCGCTCGATCCAGGTCGAGCGCGTGTGATCGGTAATGATTAATACTTTTTTAGCCACAGACAAATCTAGCCTCGCTTTTTTGCTTTCGCCTTCAGGTATTTTTCCACTTCGCAGAGATCGGAGATCGTGTCCACGCTGATCGTCGAGCAATTGGTCTCCACTCCCCTGATCTTGCGGCCGTTCTCCAGGATACGCAGGAATTCGACGCCCTCGATCAGCTCAAGGTTCGTCTGCTGCATTTTGACGAATTCCATCAGGAACGGTTTTTTAAACGCATAGAGCCCGATCTGTTTATAGACCACAAAATCCTGCCGGGTCTTCGGGTAAGGGATCGGCGCCCGGGATAAAAAGAGAATGTCGTCATTCACGTCCCTGACCGCCTTGACGATGGTATTATCGACAAAATCCCCGGCGTTGTTGATCTTTGACATCAGGGTCGTAACATAGACGTTATGATCATCAAGGATCGGCCTGACCGCCTGCTCCACCATTTCCGCCTTGACCAGCGGCTCGTCCCCCTGCACGTTGACGATTATGTCGGCGTCGATCTTCGAAGCGGCTTCCGCGATGCGATCGGTCCCGGTGGGGTGCTTGGCCGAGGTCATGATCACATTGCCGCCGAAGCCTTCCACTACCCGCGCGATCCGCTCGTCATCGGTCGCGACATAAAGCTCGTCGATGACCCCGCACTTGGCCACGCTTGTATAGACATAATGGATCATCGGCTGGCCGCAGATCAGCGCTAAAGGTTTCCCTTCAAAACGCGTCGAAGCGTAGCGGGCCGGAATGATCGCGATCACCTTTTCTTTTTTACCTTTGCTCATTGTCTCCTCCTTTTCGACTGAATACTTTATTCATGAACGGCAAAACATCATTGATGGCGGCCAGTTTGCAGACCCGCCCTTCATAAACCTGATTGAATTCCAGATGATCGAATTCGGCCCGGCCCCTGGGACGCGGCACGACAAAGATATTCGCCCCGGCCTGGTAAGCGGCCTGAAAGCCGCTCAAAGAATCCTCGAACGCCAGGCACTGGGCGGGCGGCAATTTTAATTTGCCGATCGTCAGCTCGTAGAGCATCGGATCGGGTTTTTTCTTCAGCCCGGCCTGCCAGCAGGTGGACGCCGGCCGGCCCGCGTCATGGTAGAAAAAGGCCTCCGGGTCCGAGGCATACCGGCCGAGACCGATATGGCTGAATATTTTCTTCATGACTATCTCGGTGAACGCCCGCTCGGACGACGTCGTGTAAGCGACCCGGACATTTATTTTCCCCCGGTTCGCTTCGAGAAAGTGGAAGACCTCCCTCACCCCGGCGCAGGGTCCGCTGCGGGACGCTCTCAAGTTCCCGAGATAGACCTCTCTTCTTTCCCGCACCAGCTCCTCGACGCTTTCGGCCAGATGATATTTGTCCTTTAAATTGGCAATGATCTCGAACAGATCCCTGCCCGGATACCGCTCGTCGCCGGCCGGCTCGATGGAGCGGTTTTTCAAAAGCGCCGCGTAGGCGGCCAGTATCTCGTTCTGATTGTCGAACAACAGCTCATCGACGTCAAAGATCAAGCCGATCGGTTCGTCATATTTAATTTTTGTCAGTTCGATCTCATGCGGTTGTCTCATCAATCGGTCCTCTTAATATAATTATTGGCCTCAAGATAGTCGATGATCTGCCGGACGCATTCATCCTTCGATTCTTCATCCGTTTTTAAGATCAATTCCGGGGCGGCCGGCTCCTCATAAGGCGCCGTGACGCCGGTAAAATCACTGATCTCGCCGCGGCGGGCTTTTCGATAAAGCCCCTTGGGGTCCCTTTTCTCGCAATTATCGAGAGCGGCTTTGACATGGACCTCAATAAAATCGCCTTTCGGCAGCAGCCCTCTGACCGCCTCCCGGTCTTTCCGGTAGGGCGAGATAAATGAAGTGATCACCAGAAAACCGGCCTCATAAAATAATTTGGCCACTTCGCCGACGCGCCGGATGTTCTCCGTCCGGTCGGCCGGCGAGAAGCCCAGGTTCTTGTTCAGCCCGTGCCGGATATTATCACCGTCGAGGACATAGGCCTGGTGCCCCCGCTCGAACAGCCGGCACTGCAGCTCCACCGCGAGCGTCGATTTGCCCGACCCGGACAGGCCGGTCAGCCAGAGCACGGCGCCTTTATGCCCGTTGCGTTTTTCGCGCTCTTTTTTAGTCAACTTCGTGTCATGCCAGGTGATGTTCATCGGCTGTCCCCCAACTTTTTGATGACTTTCGCGGGCACGCCGCCGGCCAGGACATTCGGCGGGATATCGTTCACCACAACGCTGCCCGCGGCGATGATCGAATTATCGCCGATCGTAACTCCCTTCAAAATTATGCTTTGCACCCCGATCCAGGCGTTGCGGCCGATCGTTACGTCGGCATCGTTCTGGGCCGGGTTCAGCGGGCGGTTCTCCGGCGGCCAGACGGCATGGAAATCGGAATCCATGATGACCGTGTTGGCGGCGATCATGGT
>JAQUOB010000055.1 GCA_028717325.1 Candidatus Margulisiibacteriota bacterium | reverse complement strand
CTTACGGCCGGATAACCGTGATCAAAAGCGACGGGGCCGAAACATTTTTTGAGAACGGGGAACTGCTCTTTTCTTCGGCCGATGTGCTGGCCGCCGAAGAGATCGCCCACCTTTCGCTCCTCCCCCACTCGGCTCCCAAAAAGATACTCCTGATCGGCGGCGGCCTGGGTGGTGTCCTGAAAGAGCTGCTCAAGTATCCTTCGGCCGGTATCGATTATGTCGAGCCGGACTATAAACTGATCGAACTGGCGCACGGTCTCTTGCCCGCCGATCCGAGAATCAAGGTCTATGAACGGGACGGGCTTGATTTCATCAGCCGGACGAAAACCAGCTACGATGTGATCATGATCAATCTGCCCTCTCCTCTCTCCGCCAATCTCAATCGTTTCTTCACGTTCGAATTTTTCCGACTCTGCCACGCCCGGCTGGCGGCGGGCGGTCTCGTTACTTTTCACCTGGAGACCTCGGAATCATATCTGGGCCGCGAGTCGAAGCTGCTGAACCGGTCGATCAATAAAACTTTGGCCGGGGTCTTTAAATTTGTTACCGTCGTGCCCGGCAATTACAATTACTACTTCGGCTCCGACCGCCCGATCGATCTTGCCGCCCGGCAGTGGGCAGCCAAACGGATCGCCACAAAATATTTTCGGACCGACACTCTCCGTTATATATTGTGGCCGGATAAAATGAATTATGTCCGCCGGGCCGTAAGCTTTGAAGCCTCGACCCCCGTCAATGCCCAACTGCGGCCGATCTCCTATTATCTCGGCTTGTTGATCTGGCTCGACCGTTTTTCACCGGAGCTGAAAAATCTCTTTAAGGGGGCGCTTGATTGGCCGGCCGCTTATGTCCTCGCCGCCTTCGTCCTGTTTTTTCTCCTGCTTAAATTCATCAGCTGGCGGAACAAAGAGTGGCGGCCCGCGCTCATCGTTTTTCTGCTGGGTTTTTGCGGCCTGACGGAGCAGTTGATCATTATCTACACTTATCAATCGCTCCACGGCAACATTTATCAGGTCATCGGGCTGTTGACCGCCCTCTTTATGGCCGGGCTGGCTGCGGGCAACTACGCCATTATTCGGCTGAACCGGCTCGAGCCCGACTTCGCGCTGAAGCTGGCAACCCTGGCCCTGCTTGTCCTCCTGGCCGCGCTTTTCCCGCTGCTGGCGATCTTTCCCCTGCCGCTTGGCTCTTTTCTCATCGCTTTGCCCATCGGGGCGGTTTTTTCTCTGGCGGTCAACCTGCAAAGCGGGGGAAAAATCGGCGCCGGCCGTCTGGCCGGCCGGCTCTACGGAGCGGATCTTTTGGGCGGCGCGCTCGGCGCGCTTTTAACGACTATCTTTCTCATCCCGGTCTTTGGTCTCGCGTTCGCCTCGGGCCTCGCCCTGCTGACGGCAGCGGCGGCCGTGTTAATGGCTTATCCTTAATCCCAGACCCCGGCGATCTTATAACCGCAAAATTTGCACCGCCCCTCGGTCAGATTCATCTGCCTGATCGTGTAACCCTCGCGCTCGATCAAAACTTTGCCGCAGGCGGGACAGATCGTGTTCTCTCCGGCGTGGCCGTAAACATTGCCGATATAAACGTAATGTAAACCCGCCTCTTTGGCGATCTTGGCAGCCTGCTCCAGCGTCTGGACGGGAGTCGGCGGCAGTCCGGTGAGCTTATACATCGGGGTAAAAGCCGAAAAATAAAGCGGAACGTCGGGCCCGAGATTGTCCTTGATCCAGAGGGACATCCGTCTGATCATTTCGGGATCGTCGTTTCTGCCGGGCACGATCAAATTCGTGATCTCCAGCCAGACCCCCGCCTTTTTGATCGCCTTCAGGGAATCAAGGACCGGCTGTAAATGGCCGTAGCTCATCTCCTGGTAATATTTTTCGGAAAAGCCCTTGAGGTCGATGTTGGCCGCGTCCATATATTTCAGCAGTTCTTTCAACGGTTTTGGATTAATATAACCGCAGGAGTGCATCACGGTCCGCAAGCCGGCCTGCTTCGCCAGCCGGGCGGTGTCGAGCATGTACTCATAGAAGATCGTCGGCTCCGTATAAGTGAAAGCCAGCGAGGGGCTGTTGGACTTTTTGGTCAGATCGACGATCTGTTGGGGCGATAAATTCTCGTGGTCGGCTTCTTCCGGCCTGGACTGCGAGATCTGCCAGTTCTGGCAAAAGACACAGCCCAGGTTGCAGCCGGCGGTGGCGATCGAAAAAATAGTGGTGCCCGGCAGGAAATGGGATAGCGGTTTTTTTTCGATCGGGTCGACGTGGACGGCGACCGGCTTGCCGTAGACCAGGGAATAAAGCCGGCCGCCCAGATTGATCCGCACGCCGCACAGCCCCCGGGCCAGGTCGGGCAGAACACAGCGGTTCGGGCAGAGTTCGCAGCGGACGACCTTATTGCCCAGGCTTTGCCAGTGGAGCGCCTTATATTTTGAAAGGTTGGCTGCGCGGATCAGCTTTAAGGCGTCGGCCATTTTAGAAAAAGGCGTGGTCAGCTGGATCGCTTGAGCCAGGAGAGCCAGCACAAAAACCGCCGTGACGGCCAGGATCAGCTTGCGCATGATAAAATTATAGCACACGTTTTATGGTAGAATTATTGTCATGAAAAGATTCATCATCGGCCTGGTCCTGCTGGACAATTTCATAACCAATTTATTCAAGGGGCTTTTTCCTAAACGCTTCCGCCTCTCCGGCCGGTGTAATCAGTGCGGCAACTGTTGTCGGCGGATCATTCTGACCCTGACCCCGGGCCAATCAAAAAGTAAATTGTTCACGGGTATCGCCGTCCGCTGGATCTCGTGGCTGTTCGATTTCATCCTGCTGGAAATAAACCGCGCAGAGAACTATCTGGCCTTCACCTGCCGGCACCTGACAGACGAGGGAAAATGCGGCAATTACCGCTTCCGGCCGAACGTCTGCCGCAACTATCCGCTGGTCGATTATTTTGAGGAACCGAAACTCCTGCCCGGCTGCGGTTTTGCGGCGGAGCCGAATTAAATGTATAATGTCCAGGCGATGACAGCACGCTGGCTTCTCTTCATGTTATTGGTCCTGCCGCTCTGCCTCTGGGGCTGCGGCCAGAGCGAGATCACCACTACAACGACTTCGACCACCTCAACGACCACCGTCAAAAGCTGGCAGATCGTGGGCAGTGCCGGCTTCACCGGCACGACGGAGGTCGAAGAAGCCATCATCGCAACCGACAGCGCCGGCACTCCTTACATCGCTTTTTCCGACGGCCTGCCCGACCAGAAACCAGCCGTGATGAAGTTCTCGGGCGGCAGCTGGAGCGATCTCGGCTCGCGTGGCTTCGGGCTGACGACCGGCAGCGATTATACTTCCGGCAGTTTATCGCTTACCGTATCCAATAACGTTCCGTTCGTGGCTTTTAAAACCACCGCCCAGCTCCTCGCGGCCAAATTCAGCAGCGAGGCCTGGACCTCGCTGGGCTCGCCGTCGTGGACGCAGGCCGCAAGCTTCCCCTCGATCTTCGCCAACACCAGCGGCCAGTACATCGGCTATCAGCTGACAGCGACCACCCAGGCCAACATCAAAACCTTTATCGATCCATCCTGGGGCGTCGTCGGGACGCCCAACTTCTCCGATGGTGACGCGCGTTATATGTCGCTTTACGTTAACGGCACGACTCCTTACCTGGCCTTCAGCGATTTTGCCCACAGCCAGCGGATCAGCGTCATCAAATACAACGGCATCGACTGGTCGTATCTGGGCTCGACCGGCGGGGTTTCGACCGACAGCGTCGCCTGGCCGTCGCTTTTTGTCGACAGCGGCACCGCCTACGTCGCTTTACTGAACAGCGCCGAAACCGTGTCCGTCATGAAGTTTAACGGCACCAACTGGACCCTGGTGGGCAGCGCGGCCGCTTCCGCCGGGCAGGCCGGCTTTCCCTCGCTTTACATATATAATGGGACGCCCTACGTCGCTTTCGCGGATGCCGCCGCCAGCAATGAGGCGACCGTCATGAAATATACTGGCAGCTGGGAGGTCGTCGGCGCGGCCGGCTTCTCCGCCGACGCGATGACGCGGGGGATCGAGCGGACGGTCTCTCTCACGATCTCGCCGGCCGGCGTACCCTACATCGCGGTGCGCGGCCAGCACTCGGGCCTAAATCGTTTGACGGTCTACAAATATAACTAGGGCTTATTTCTTCTCTGAAAAAACATCAGCGGTGAATCTGAAGAGAATATTATTTGGATCGTGCCAGGCATCGGCGGGCAGTCCCGCCTTGAGGCCAACCTGTTTCAGGAACTCATCCCTGTCCCAACCCCACTCGACCGGGACTTGAGGTAGGAGCAGGCCGGAATTTTTCTCACCCACGATATAAAGGCCGTCCCGGCCGATCTCGATCTCCGCAACGTCTTTAACCTTTTTCAAGCGTGACAGCGCCGAGACCTCGATCACGATATCTTTTAGTTCATTTTTTTCCACCGGCAAGAACCGGCGGTCATTGGCCGCCGCCTGGACTGCCGTTTCCTGCACCGCTTGAAAGAGCGGTTTGATCGGCGTGATGTAACCGATACAACCGCGCAGTTCCCCGTTCTTCTTCAGCGTCACGAAGGCGCCCCGCTTCTCGTTCAGGTTTTCCTCCAACGGCGTGAACACAGGCAGTTTTTTCCCTCTGACCTTGCTTTCGACGGTGCGGTGGGCGATGCGCAAAAGTTTTTTCTTTTCGTCCGAAGACAGCACCGGCTCCAGGCGGTAAAAAACAACGGCGGCGTAACCGACGACTTTCGAGCGGTCGCCGGTTACGTCCCCCGAGTTCGCGTATTTCAGCAGTTTTGTCTTGTTCGCTCCCAGGGCCGGCGCCAGGAGCATGGTGGTGATGATCGCCGGCGCGCCGCAGGCCTCCGTTTCACTGCCGGCCAGTGCCTTGACGTAGCCCTCAAGATCGTTCCTGACCACCAGCCCGGTCCCTTTACTATCAAGTTTCACCGCCACACCGGAGGGATAATAATGGGACCAGTCGGAGCTGGCGATGATCAAGGTGTCGTCATCGGTCAAATAACTGAGCGCGTAAGCCAGCGTCTGGCAGTTGGCGAGCGAAATGTTGCCGAAGAGGATCGGCACCACCTTAAAATCCGGCAGGACGGTCTGCAGGAAAGGCAACTGGACCTCGATCGAGTGTTCTCCGTCATGCGGCTGATTATCGATCACGATCTTATCGCTTAAGCTCTTAAGTTTCTTGATGAATTCCCGGTCGACCGGTACCTGCCCCAGCGGTGTTTCAAAAAAATCATAAGCGGGCAAGGCGATCTGGTCAAAGGCCATTTTATGGCTGGCGCCGATAATGATCACCCGGCCGAACTTTCTGCCCTTGAGTTCCCGGTAGGCGTCAGCCGCGACCTGGCCGGAAAATGGGTAGCCGGCGTGCGGCACGATCAGGGCGGTTATTTCCCCGTCAACCTCCCGGCTCACGGTATTAGATAGAAATTTATCGACCTGGTAGGCGAGTTCTTTTCTGTCGGCGGGATAAAAAGCGCCGGCCACCGCCGGCCGGCGAACTTCGGCCAGGCAAAGACCGACCGTTAAAATCGTCAGATAAACCAGGGCCAAAAACACCTTGCGCATCATTAAATTATAACACGGTGCGGCGGAATCTCGCCGTTTTTGGCCGGGCAAGCGTGGCAATAACGTTGCTTTAACGATCGTTGAAAGGAGGTGAGGAGACATGAGAGGTATAAACAGATCGATCCTCGCGGGGCGGCTGACGGCAGATCCGGAAGTCCGCTACACGAGCGACGAAGTCGCGGTGACGCATTTTTGTCTGGCGATCAACCGCGGCAGTAAAAAGAAAGGCACCGACACGGCTGATTTCATCAATTGCGTGGCTTTTGGCGGACTGGCCAAGATCTGCGGCGAGTACCTAAAAAAAGGAAAACTCGTCGCGGTCGAAGGCCGGCTGCAGATCCGCAGTTACGAGAACAAAAACGGCCAAAAACGGACGGCCACCGAGGTCGTGATCGATGACATGCAGATGCTCGACAGCAAATTTTATCAAGCCACCGCCAAAGTGGTTTAATTAAAAGCCTCGGGCTGGCTATCCTCAGCCGCCCGGGGCCCTTTTTATCGACAACTTTGTTCGGCCGTGTTATAATTCCAAGAAATTTATGTTTACGTTCAAGCAACTTCTTGTCGCCGCTCTCATTCTCGAACTGGCCGGCGGGATCGCCCTGGCCGCCGAGAAAATAAATAAGGAGATCAAACTGCCCGAGCCGAAGATCCTGGGCAAAATGACCGTTGAGGAATCGATCTTCCGGCGCCGGTCGGAGCGTTCTTTCCTGCCCAACGCGCTGACCCTGGAGCAGATCTCACAACTCCTCTGGTCGGCTCAAGGCATCACCGATAAGACCTGGGGTTTCCGCGCCGCGCCCTCTTCCGGCTCCCTCTTCCCCCTGACCCTTTATGTCGCCAAAAGCGACGGCGTTTTTAAATACGTACCGGACGGGCACAAGCTGGTCCAAACCGCCGCCGAAGATGTCCGGCCGTCGCTGGTGCGGGCGTCGCTTGGGCAAGCTTTTATCGGCGAGGCGCCGCTGGTCATCATTATCGCCGGCAATTTCCGGATCGTCGAAGCCAAATACGGCCAGCGCTCTTACCGCTACCTGAACATGGAGATCGGCCACGCCGCCGAGAACATCGAACTGCAGGCGGTGGCGCTCGGTCTCGTTTCGGTGCCGGTGGGCGCTTTCTGGGACGACGTGATCGGCAGCACCCTCAACCTGCCCGATACGCAAGACCCTTTCTACATTATCCCCGTCGGCTATTACAAACCCGGCTCGTAAACCGATGAAAAAAATTAAGGTCGATCTTATTCGCCTGCTCGCGATCCTGATAATAATCACCGGTATCATTTATCTTGACGCCAATCTCTTTTTCCCGCGCACCGTCCCCGGGTTCTTGAGGATCGGCATCATGCGCCGGCCGGCCAACATCCTGATCCTCGGCACGGACCTCAACTTCAGCGCCGAAACCAGGAAAGAAGTAGTAGCCGACGGGCGGACCGACAGCATCATACTTATGCGCATCGACCCTGTCCGCTACCGGATCGTTCTCCTCTCGATACCGCGCGACAGCTTCGTGAACATCCCCGGCTTTGGCTACAACAAAATAAACGCGGCCAACGTGCTGGGCGGCGTGGCTTTGACCAAGAAAACGGTCAGCGAACTGACGGGAGTTGGTGTCGATTACTACGTCAAATTAAATCCGGCCGCGGTGACCGACCTGGTCAATCTGCTCGGGGGGATCAATATCTTTGTCGAGCGCGACATGTATTATGTCGATCGCGCTCAAAACCTGTTTATCAACCTGAAGCACGGCTGGCATAAGCTGTCAGGCCTGGAGGCCCAGGATTACATGCGTTTCCGGCACGACGCGGCCGGCGATATCGGGCGGGTCGAGCGCCAGCAGAAATTCATCCAGACCCTGTTCTTGA
>JAQUOB010000054.1 GCA_028717325.1 Candidatus Margulisiibacteriota bacterium | reverse complement strand
CCACTCATTTACCGGGTATAACGCTGAGCCCAAACCGGCATTTTTTATCCTATTACTATTCATATTTTGATCTCGAAGAGATCGCCCGCGATTTTCCTAAAGTTTGATCTCGATCACCTTGTCCCGGTTTTTTTCTCCTCTGATCAGCCGGATCCGGCTCCTCTTAACGCCAAAGTGTTCGGCCAAAAATCCGATCAGCGCTTGATTGGCCTTGCCCTCGACCGGCGGGGCGTTGAGATAAACCTTGTAGCGCCCCGGCTCTTCGACGATCTTATTCTGCCTGGCCCTGGGAATGACGCGAACGTTAACTATCATTTTAAATATTGGTCGAAAAACTTGACCGTGCGCTGCATGAGGAGCGGCCACTGCGGGCCGAACTCGTGATGTTCGCCCGGATATTGGTAGAAGACAACCGACTTGCCGTGATCTTTCAACTCTTTCTCGAGGCGCAGCGACCAATCAAACGGGACCGACTGGTCGGCGGTGCCGTGGTTGAGCATGATGGGCGCTTTGATCCGGTCGAGATAATTGACCGCCGAGAGGCCGGCCCAGAACTCGGGGTTCGATTCCGGCGAGCCGTATTTGGCGATGATCTTTTCGGCTACCTCCGGATGATGTTTGCGGCGCCAGAGCCAGCGGGTAAAGTTATCGCGGTAATCGGCGCTGACCGGAGCGAACAAAACGGCGGCCTGGGCCAGCTCCGGCTTGGTCACCAGGACGTTGAGCACAACGCCGCCCCCCATCGAGTGGCCGAGCAGTCCGATCTTGTCTTTATTAAAATATGGTTTGTCACTGTTCTTGACCGCCATGATGCAATTGATGGCGTCGATCGCGTAACCCAGCCTGAACCCGGCCAGATCATTGGGATCTTTATCGGAGAACGCGTGGTTGCGGTAATCGGGATGGATAACAATGTAACCATGCCGGGCCAGGTAGTCCTGTTCTCTTTTCAAGCCCCGGCCGTTGGTGTAGATACTGGGATCGATAAAACCATGGTTGAGGATGAGGACGGGGAACGGCCCCGCTCCTTTCGGCCGGTTCATGATGCCGGAGATCGTCAGGTCATCACTTTTATAAGTGATGAGATAGCGGGTATAAACGCTGTTTGACGCCAGTACCTTTTTTAGCGTCAGATCGCGGCCGTTGTAGTCGCGGGCCATTAGGGCGGGGAGCGACGGCTCCTGTGCCGCGACCGGCATGATCAAAACCAGTAAAAGCAACAATCTGATCATTTTATCTCGAGTATTTTATACTTCACTAAACCGCGCGGGATCTCGACTTCGACGACCGTGCCGATCTTTTCATTAATTAAAGCGCCGCCGATCGGCGAATCGGTCGAGATCTTGTCTTCGAGCACGTCGGCCTCTTCGTCCGAGACGATCATGTAGGTAAACTCCTGGCCGGTGTCAAGCGCCTTGATCCGCACCGTCGAGCCCAGCGTGACGCAATCGCTTTTGGCCAGATCATCCTTATCAACGATCGTCGCGTTGGCCAGCTTGGCCTCCATATCTCTGATCCGCATTTCGTTCAAGCCCTGCTCGTCTTTAGCGGTATGATAAGCGGAGTTCTCCTTCAGGTCGCCGTGCTCGCGGGCCTCGCCGATCGTCTTGGAGATGACTGCACGCTTCTTCTTCAGCTCTTCGAGCTTCACTTTTATCTTTTCATAATTTTCTTTGGTCATTTGGTCGCCCATGGTTATATTCTCCTTTGCTGTAATAATTATATCAGAAGCAACTGATCAAAGACCCTTTAAAAACGAGAGCAGACTTTTAATAATGGTCAGCGGCGCCGGCGGACAGCCGGGGATATGCAGGACAACAGGCAGGACTTTATCAACCCCACCCTCGATATAATAGGAATCTTTAAACAGACCGCCGTCACGCGCGCAATCGCCCAGCGAGATCACAAACTTTGGCGCAGGAACTGCGTCATACGTTTTCCTTAAAGCCAACAGCATGTTTTTCGAGACCGGACCGGTGACCAGCAGCGCGTCCGCGTGGCGGGGCGAAGCGACAAAATTGACACCGAACCGCGACAGATCATAGATCGGGTTATTGGCGGCGATGATCTCCGCCTCACAGATACCGCACGAGCCGGTATCGACCTCGCGGATGTTGAGGGAGCGCTTGAAGGCTTTTCTGATCGCCGCGGCCAGCTCGAGCCCGGCCGCTTCGAACTCCGCCGGCGCCTCGATCTTCTTCGTCACGATGCCTTTTAACAATCTCTCTTTAATTATCTCGCCCAGTGAGTTCATAGGTCGTTCCCCGAATAAGACAGGTCAAAACTCTTGTTGCAGACCGGAAAGTCGGGAATGATGTTATCGTGCACGGCGTAAGACAGCCCCGGCCAGTTATGGAACGAAGGATCGACGATCTTGCACCGCCTGATCGCGCCGAAATTATCGAGCGCCAGCCAGTAGAGGACCGGCCCCCGCCAGCCCTCGACACAGCCCAGGCCGCTGCCTTCTTTTTTAACCTGAGTATCGCTAATAATGCTCCCCTCGGGCAGATCGGCCAGCCAAAATTCGATCAGGCGGATCGATTCTTCGAACTCATCGAGCCTGACGCCCAGCCTGGCCAACACATCTCCCTCTTTGCGCGTCATCAGTTTAAAACCAGCCGCGGCATACGGCCGGGAATTCTTTCTGAAGTCGAGCCCGACGCCCGAAGCGCGCCCGGCCAGGCCCATCACGCCGAAATCCTCGGCGATCTTTTTGCTCAAGCGGCCGGTCGTTTCAACCCGGTCCATGAAAGAGACGCTGTCGAAAAGCAGCTTTTTTAATTCGCCGAAGTCGCCGGTCAAAGATTTTAAAGTTTTGCGCAGGTCGTTCACATTCTCTTCGCTGATATCTTTTGATAAACCACTCACCGCGTTGACCGATTTTAGGAACCGGCTGCCGGTCAGGCGATCGTTGAGTTGATGGACCGATTCTTTGACGATCGAAGCGTAAGCCGCCGGAGCGGAAAATCCGACATCGAGCGCAATGCCGCCGATCCCGGCCGCGTGGTTGTAGAGCCGCTCCAGCTCGAGAAAGACCGCGCGCAAAACTATCGCCCGCTCCGGCACAACTGTCCCGCTTATCTTTTCCACCGCGCGGCAAAAAGCCAGGCTGTGGGCAAAAGCGGAATCGCCGGCCACGCACTCCGACAGCTTGATAACTTCGGCCGGCTGTTTTCTTTCAAATAATTTTTCCGCGCCGCGATGAGTGAAGCCGAGACGAATATCGAGGTCGATGATCGGCTCGCCGGCCGCGCTGAACCGGAAGTGCCCCGGCCCGATGATCCCGGCGTGGACCGGGCCGACCGGGACCTCAAAAATGCCCTCGCCTTCCACTTGATTAAAAGTATAACGGCCTTTTGCGCCGGCAACTTTGGCGGCGTCAAAATCTTTTCTCAAGGGATAGAAACCCTCCGGCCAGACCTCTTCGTGCAGCCGCAGCCGTCGCGTGTCGGGATTGCCTTTGGGCTCTAGGCCGAACATTTCTTTGATCTCACGCTCAAACAAGTTGGCCGAATAGATATCTCTGGCGATCGACTCGAACGCCGGATTAAGTGACGGGACTTTGATCGCGGCAAAAAACCACTTCCGGTATTCGATGCCGATAAAGACCGCCTGGATAGTGTAGCCGCCCAGTTTGGCCCGGTCGTCACTAGCAAAGAGCATCATGACGGGCGAGCGCAACGTCTTGTGCAGGCAGAGACAAGTTTTTTTAAACTCGTCCGGTTTGACCTCGATCGTGGTCTCGTCGCTATGCCCTTGCGTCACGGCCAACGGGCTGACCCCGTATTCTTCTTTCAACTCCTGTATCAATTTTGCCTGGTCCATTTAAATGCCTCTCACCAGCGCGACAGCCGACAGCAGCAGCCGGTTGATCATATCGGGAATCGCCAGCCCCATGACGCAAATAAAGAACAAAAGAAAGACGAACGCCAAAGCGCCCGGGACCGGCTCGGCAGTAACCGCCATGTCCTTTGGCGGCTTGCCGAACATGATCCGGCCGAAATGATAGACCAGCGCGCCAAAGATCACGGCAATTAGAATAAGCAGGAGGCCGGCGACCAGATACGAGCCCTTTAAGAAAGCTCCCGCCAGGATGATCAGCTCACTGAAAAAGATCGAGAACGGCGGCAGGCCGGCCACGGCAAAAACGCCGATCAGGACCATGATGCCGGTAAACGGCAGAACGTGCACCACTCCATGGATGGTATGCAGATTGTGGCTGTCATATTTTTTGACTATGTTGCCGGCGCCGAAAAACAAAAGCGATTTGGTCACCGCGTGGTTAAAGACATGGAGCAGCGCCCCGTAAACTCCCCACAGCCCGCCGAGGCCGAGGCCGATCGCGACCAGGCCGATATGCTCGATGCTCGAATAGGCCAGCAGGCGCTTCAGATCTTTCTGAACGACGATAAAACCGGCCGCCACTATTAATGAAATGAGGCCGAAGAGGAGCAACAGGTGGCCGGTGTACGCCGGGCCGATCGACCGGTTGACGATCATGACAAAACGCAGGATCGCGTAGATCGACGTCTTGAGCAGGACGCCCGAAAGTAGTGCGCTGGCCGGCGAGACCGCCTGGCTGTGCGCGTCGGGCAGCCAGGTATGCATCGGGGCCAGTCCGGCTTTGGTGCCGTAGCCGACCAGGATAAAGATGAAAGCGATCTTAAGTACGTTGCCGTTCAGGCTGCCGGCCGCGGCCATCAGGTCGAGCCAGTTGAGGCTCCGCGCTCCGCCGCTAAAGATCAGCGCGTAAGAAAAGAGGATCGTGCCGAGCAGGGCCAAAATGATCCCGACCGAGCAGATGATAATATACTTCCAGGCCGCCTCGACAGAATTTTTCGTATTATAAAACCCGACCAGGAAAGCGGAAACGAGCGTCGTCAGCTCGATCGCCACCCACATGGCGCCCAGGCTGTTGACCACAGTGACCATCAGCATCGAAAAGATAAATAAATTAAAGAAAACATAATAAAATCTGCCCCGGTTCTGGTTAAGTGACTGCGTTTCGACATCGCGCGCGATAAAGCCGGTCGAATAAAGTGCCGCGGCCAGCGCCACGATCAGGACAACAAGCATAAAGAAAAGGCTTAACGCATCAAGATAAAAGAAATTGTACAGGGCGATAGCGCTCTGCTGCCGCAAAAACCGGCCGATCAGTTCAAAACAAACAAGCAAGACCGCCAGATAGCCGGCGGCAGAAAGCCAGCCAAGCGGCCGGGCGCCCCTGATGAGCAGCGGGCAGAGCGCCAGCACGACGGGAACCGATAAAATAAAAAGTATTTCCATCTTAGCCCCTCAACCTGTTCAACTGGTCGACGTTGATCCCCGTGAACAACTCGTTGATCCGGTAGACAAAGAGCCCGAAGATCACGACGCTGACAAAGACGTCGAAGAAGATCGCCATCTCGACCAAAAACGGCATGCCGCCGGCCACCGCGACGGCCAGCAGAAAGATCCCGTTCTCCATCACCAGCAGGCCGAGCACCTGGGCCAGTGCCTTTAATCTGGTGATCAGGATGAACATCCCGATCAGGATAGTGGCAAAAGAGATCGCCGTGAACATCCGGCCCAGCACTTCCTGGTCGGCAAAGACCTGCCCGGCAAAGACCCAGGAGAGGTAAGTCAACGCCAGTCCGAGTATCAGAGATAGTTGCGGATTGATGATGAAACCGATGTTCTCGCCAATTTTCATCGACTTCATGATCCGGGACATGAAATACGGAATGCCCAGGACTTTTAGGATCAGTATCAAACCGGCGACGATATACAACTCTATATAGTGGCCCTTGGCCGCTTCGATCCCCGTTAACAGGCAAAGCAGGAGCGATTGCAGGCGGAAATTGCCGATCAGCGTACTCATCCTTTTCGCGGCAACCATGGCAAACCCGCAAGTTAAAATACCTAGCAGGACCAGTAATTCCCAGTTCATGTTCATATCCCCAGCACCAGTCCGACGACCGAGAGAAATGAGAGTATGGCCGCGAAAGCCAGCAGGTCAACGACCCGGAACAGCCGCATCTTGGTGATCGAGAGCTCAACCAAAGCAACCATGATCGCGATGCCGAATATTTTTATGAGATAAAATGCCGGCGACAGTGAGAGGCCCGTAAAGACCAGGTTGGCGATGAGCGTGAAAAAGATCATCTGTTTGACGTAGGCCGAGAGCTCCAAGAGAGCCAGCGACCGGCCGGAATATTCGAGCACCATCGCTTCGTGCACCATGGTCAGCTCAAGATGCGTCTCCTGATTATCGACGGGAAGGCGGGCAGTCTCGGCCAGCGTAGCAATGAACAGCGCGATCACGGCGATCGCGGCGGAGATCGTCATCGCCCGCGGCCCGCTGACCGCCAGCAGATTGGTCGTGCCAAGCGACAGCGAAACGCCGAAGACGGCCAGCAGTATCACCGGCTCGACAAAACTTGAGATGAACATCTCGCGCGACGACCCCATCCCCCCGAAAGCGCTGGCCGGGTCAAGCCCCGCCAGGGAAAGAAAGAACCGGCCGAGCGAGAGGAGAAAGATCACGGCGATAAAGTCGCCGACGTATTGGGTCAGGCTCAAGCGGAAGAAAGCTGGGAGAAGACAAGCCGCCGTAACGGTGGACGCCAAAACAATATAGGGGGCCGCCCGGAAGATCCAGGAAGCGTGCTTCGAGACGACTTCGTTTTTGGCAAAATATTTGGCCAGGTTAAAATAGGGCTGAAAGATCCCCGGACCCTTTCGCAAGCGCAGGTTATTTTTGATCCAGGTTATTACTCCGCTCATGAGCGGCGCCAGGCCGATCACCAAAATTATTTGCAATATTAAATTAAGGCTATCCATCTCAAAAGCTCCTCATGATCATTAGCAGGACCAAGAGCGTCAAGAAGATGTAGCTCAAATAAAGATGGATACTGCCCGGCTGGGACCGGCGCATGGTCCGGCCGGCGGAAAAGACCAGCGCCAGGAACGGCTCGTAAATGTATTCTTTGAAGACCTTTTTCGTTTTCGTTTCATAGACCAGCGAGCGGACATGATAAAACGACTCCTTGATCTTTTCTTTCTTCCGGTACGGCTGGAGGAAAAAGCTGAAGGCCAGGCGGAACGGCTTGGAGAAAGCCGTGGCGGTATATTCGTTGCGCGGCGTCAGTTCATAATAGCCGCAGTCCCAGGTTGAACCGACGGCAATTCTCGATCGGCCGAAAGCAAAGTAAACAACGGCCAATGTGATCCCAACCGCTGCCAGTAAAATAAGGGCGATAAGCGGCGAAGAGAGATAAATGCCGCTGCCCGGCCGCGGATCGAGAACAAAACCGTTCGCAAAATATTTAAGTCCGGCAGTATTTATTCCGGTCGTGAAGCCGGCAATCACCGTCAGTTTATCGATCGTCCAGACCGCGCCCAACCCCAAAAGCACAGTCATCGCTGCTAGAAAACCGGCGCCCAGGTTCATTGATAGCGGAACTTCTTCGGCCAACTCGGCCTT
>JAQUOB010000053.1 GCA_028717325.1 Candidatus Margulisiibacteriota bacterium | reverse complement strand
GAAGCCAATATTCAAAATATTAAATTTTCCGGCTATCAGGACATCAAAGCGGCAGTTATTAGCGGCAATCTGGAAGCGGTTGAAATCCTGGTTAAACAGGCTTTAGAGAAAAAACTGAATCCGCAGAAGATCATTGACCAGGGACTGATACCCGGCATGGAGATCGTCGGCAAGAAATTCAATAAAAAGGAATATTTTCTGCCGCAGGTGATCGAGTCGGCCGAGGCGATGACCCGCGGCTTTGCGCTTTGTAAAGAAAAAATTCCGAAAGATAAGATCAAAACGGTCGGCAAAGTCGTTTTAGCCACGGTCAAAGGCGATATTCACGACATCGGCAAAAATATCGTCAAGATGATGCTGGAAAACCACGGCTTCGCCATCGTTGACCTGGGCAAGGACGTTCCTCCGGAAAAAATAATCGAAGCGGCGAAAAAAGAAAGGCCTAATGTGATCGCTTTGTCGGCGCTGCTAACGACGACGATGGTCGAAATGGGAGTGGTTAAAGAAGAGCTTGATAAAGCAAAACTCAACATTCCTCTCTTGGTCGGCGGGGCGGTGGTGACGAAGGGTTACGCGGACAGGATCGGTGCGGTTTATAGTATGGATGCGGTCGGGGCGGTGGAATTGGCCAAGAAGATAATGAAACAGGCGCTTAAAACAAGAAAATAGAATACCCCAGAAATCCAGTATTTTTGAAACCACGCTTTATTATAAACTCCTGAAATCATCCATGATATTTGTTGAGATATGAAGAGAGGTGTATTTAATGAGCCTGAGTGTAACTCTTGTTTCGAATAGCACGGAAGTGCGATTAAGTAACAGCGGGAAAAGTCTCCGGAGCTTATTACTAACTAAAAAGATTAAAGTTCAAGGAGTAAGTCCCAACCTGTTAAGAGGCATATCTTATATCCCTGAAGTTGCGCAAAGAATGAAAACCGCAAAAGGGGATATAAAGAGAATAATTTTTCCTCCGGGGATCACAAAGGAACAAATTCGAGAGATCTTCAACACGCCTGGAATGCCCGGCTTGTGTCGGGAGGGCTCTTCTTTTATTGCCGTTCTATCCGGCCCAACCAGACGGATCGATGAATTACATGGTTTGAACGAAACAGAATTAATTGAGAAGCTGTCGTTACTTAAAGCTAACAAAGAATACGAGATGATCGCCGAAATAGCCGATAGGTTGACCCGGCCGACCAGGAACGTCTGCCTGACGATCGTCCGTGTGTTCCAAAGAGTCGGGAACTACGAAGCCGCACTGGAGATGCTGGCTCGCTTGCCTTCGGATCATGAAACAGATACGATCAAAAATACGCTTGTCAAAAAATTGGCTCGGGCCAGACGTCGATGGGTCGCAGCGAAATTTCTGCCGGTTATCACCGGCAAAGCTGACTGGACCACGTTATTCATCGACGATAATCATCGGCAGCTGGTTGACCGTTTGTGCGCCTGTGAAGAGCCCAAATTAGAGTTCGATCTGACTCAAGCTGACCATCTTTTGACCCCGGAGGCTTATCGTTTCGTTCGCGATCATGCCGGCGAACACAAATTATTTGCCTGCTGGCAAAGGGCGATCGTACATGAAGTCTATTTTAGGTCCAGCCAGAGGAAGTTGTTCTCCGGTACGCCACAAGACAAGCTGTTAAAGCTGATTCGATCGGAGGCGGGGCAGGGATTCGAACTGCCGACAACCGCCTAAATTACCAAAACCTTCTGATCCTGTCCGCGAACTCAATCGGCGTTAGCCAGACCGGCGGAGCCGGTTTTTCCGTCAGATGAATATTTGGATAGATGATTTGGGCGTAGGGCAGTGTTTCTTCGGGAAAAAGAACGGGTTGAGGATCGATCCGCCTGTCAAGGTGAGGATCTATTTCAATAACATTATTTCCGGCGGTAAAAGTTGATTCCAGCAGTTCCAGATGCAGGTGGTACCGCCCGTCAAGATAAGAAGTATCTTCGTCCGCCAGATGTCCCAGAGTGCCGCCCGCCGGGATAAGATCAAATGGCTTTAACCCGGGAATGGGTTTGGCGTGTTTGATAACCGAACAAAGGAGGTTCTCTTCACAAATCGCGTGCGCCAGCCGGATCTCGGCCAGATAACTACAGCCGGGATCAACAATATTAATTATAACGCCCTCAAAGATCGAAACAATCGGTGTGCCCAAAGGCAAGCCGATCACCAGTTCTCCGGAAGTTCTTTGGAAAGCCATAAAATCAAAGCCGGGATGATACCGACTATCAAAACCGTTGACATTCAACCACCCTTTAAAATCTTTAATTCCTGAAGTATCGATAGGCGAGCGTGGTGCCGGTTTTACGGCCGACCATTTTTCAACTTTTGGTAGTTTTCCGATTATTTGATTGGCAGGGATGATTATCATGCTTTTTTATCGGTCCCGGGGTGAATTAATTTCAATGAAATCCGGTTAAAAATAAGTTATAATAAGCTTATGTATCGACCCGAAATTAAAGTCATCGATTGCACAATCCGCGACGGCGGGTTAATAAATGAGCACCGGTTCGAAGATAAGTTCGTCAAGGCCGTCTACCGGGCGGCTTCGCTCGCCGGCGTCGATTATGTCGAGCTTGGTTATCAGCTGTCAAAAAAGCAATATTCTCCGGACAAGTTCGGCCGCAGCAAGTTCTGCGACGATGATTTCCTGCGGGAGATGACCGCGGACGTTCCGGGCGGAGCGAAAGTCGCCACCATGGTCGATATCGGCCGGGTGGAACTGGACGAGATCAAGCCGAAGCAAGACAGCGCCGTCGACCTGATGAGGGTGGCCTGCTACGTTAAAGACATCGACAAGGCGATCGCCTACGTTAAACATTTGACCGATAAGGGCTACGAAACCACCGTTAATATAATGGCGATCTCAACGGCCCTTCAGCCAGACCTGGAAGAAGGCCTGGCCCAATTGGCGGAGTGTCCGGTCAAAGCCGTTTATGTCGTTGACAGCTACGGCGCGCTGTTTTCCGAACAAATACACTTTTTGGTAAATTTGTATAAAAAATATCTTCAGCCCAAAGGCATCGAGGTCGGCATCCACGCCCATAACAATCAACAACTCGGCTTTGCCAATACGATCGAAGCGATCCGCAAGGGGGCCAATTATCTCGACGGGACGATCTACGGCATCGGCCGCGGGCCGGGCAACTGCCCGCTGGAGCTTTTGCTGGCTTTCCTGAAAAACCCCAAATTCAATCTCGATCCCGTGCTTGAAGTGATCGAGAAGGAATTCCTGCCGCTGCGGGAAAAGATGGAGTGGGGCTATATCATCCCTTATATGTTAACGGGCATCATGAACCAGCATCCCAGGTCGGCTATCGCCCTGCGCGCCGGCAAAGATAAAGACAAGTTCGCCCAATTTTACCGCAGCCTGATCAACGACGCGGAATACTCCTAAAATAGAAAAAGGAGAGAACACCGGATGAGGGTTTTGCTTTTTTTGTTTTTTGTTTTCAGCCTTGCTTTTCCCGTTTTTTCTTTGGCTCTCAAAGAAAGCGTCAATTTCGCCTTGAAAAACAATCCTTCGGTCATTGCTGCGCAGAAAAAAGCGGACGCGGCCGGCGCTAAATTTAACCAGGCGATCGGCGCTTTCTTCCCGACGGTCAAAATCGACGGCTCCTATGGACGTTCGTACACTCAACCCTCGACTGTCCAGTTCACGACCCAAACGACCGCGGGAGCCGTGACCCAAACCCTGTCCTTTGGCACCGACGCGGCGACGAACGCGAAATCACTGCAGGCCTCGCTTTCCCAGCCGCTTTTTGTGGCCGGTCTTTTTCCCGGCTACAGCATCGCCAAGCGGGGAGCGGACCTGGCCAAAGAAGATTATCGCCGCACGGTGATCGGGGCGTCATTTAACGTCACCAATACTTATTTCGGAGTGCTGGCGGCGCAGAAAATGGCCAAGTTGGCGGAAGAATCGCTGCAAACGGCGCAATCGCACCAGCGGCAGGTGCAGTCGATGCTGAACGCCGGAGTGGTGACCAAGGCCGACCTGCTGCGAACCGAAGTCCAGGTCGCCAACTCCGAGGTCGCGCTGACCCAGGCGAAGAACGGCGTGGAACTGGCCAAAGACGCCTTTAATAATGCGGTGGGGAACGATCTGGAAACGGCGGTCGACCTGCAGGAAGAAGGATTTTCCGGCACCGCACCTAATCTGCCGGCTTACAAAGAGCTGCTGAACCTGGCGTTTGTCAACCGGCCGGACTGGCGGCAGTTCCTGCTCTCGACCGGGATCAGCGAAGACAATCTCCATCTTTCCCAGTCGGAATATCTGCCGACGGTCATGCTCTCGGCTTCGACCGGCAATTCGATCACCGAATACCCGACCTTTACGTCGGATGTCAACAGCTGGCGCGTGGCGGGTGCCGGCTCCTGGACGCTGTTTGACGGCCTGGGCCGGGAGAACAGGATCCGCGAAGCGGCCGCGAACCTGGACGCGCAGCGGGCCAACGAAGAACAGGTCAAGAACGGTATCGCCCTGGAGGTCCGGGACGCTTACCTTAGTCTCAAGTCGACTCTCGACACGATCGGTTCCACTAAAAAAGCGGTCGATTCGGCGGAGGAAAGCTATAATGTTTCTACCACCCGCTACCAATCGGGCGTCGGAACAAATCTTGAAGTGATCGACGCGCAGGTCGCGCTCAACCAGGCGAAAGTGAATAATTTGCAGGCGCTGTTCAACGTCGAGATCGCCAAGGCCAAGATCAATAAAGTGGTCGGAAAGGAAATCT
The DNA here is from genome assembly GCA_028717325.1 of Candidatus Margulisiibacteriota bacterium. Classification (GTDB taxonomy): domain Bacteria; phylum Margulisbacteria; class WOR-1; order O2-12-FULL-45-9; family XYB2-FULL-48-7; genus JAQUOB01. The sequence continues at coordinate 2,739 of JAQUOB010000053.1, read as the reverse complement.
TATGAAAAGGGACAGGAAATGGCTCTGGATCGTTTTGGGCTTGTTGGGTTGTTTGGTGGTTGGGTGGTTGGGAATAAGATGGTACAACCGCGATGTGGTCGCGGTCAAGGTCGCGACGGTCTTTAAGGGACCGATCGAGCAGGTGGTGACCGCCAGCGGTGTTATTGACGCTCCGGTCTACGAGCTTAGCCCGAAAATGGGTGGCAAGATCATGAAGATCAATGTCCGCGAAGGCCAGCGGGTCTACGCGGGTGAAAGCCTGGCGGAATTCGACGATACGACCCGCCTGATCACCCCGTACGGCGGGATCGTGGCGAAGATCAATTATGATGAAGGAGAAACGGCGGTTCCCGGACAGCCGGCGATCAGCGTTGTTAATTACAGCCGCTCCTGGGTCGATGCCCAGATCGACGAGATCGATATTGCCAACATCAAGATCGGCGACCGCGTCAATATCGCTTCAGATGTTTATCCTGATAAAGTATTTGCCGGAGAGATCTACTGGATCGCTCCGGTGGCCGAACTGCGCAGGGTCGGCGGCCGGGTCAAAATGGATGAAGAGTCCTATGTGTTCCCCTGCAAGATCAGGTTCCTGGGCGCTCATGACGAGCTCAAAGTGAACATGTCGGTCAATGTCGATATCGCCACCAAGAAGAATGACGCCGCCTTGATCGTGCCGCGTGAAGCACTGGTCAGCAAGGACGACAGCTCTTACGTCTTTAAGGTTGACAAGTCCAGCCGGGTCAAAGAGACAAAAGTGGAGATCGGCATCCGCTCCTTCAGCAGCGTCGAGGCGACAAGCGGCGTGGCGGTGGACGACATGGTTGTCGTTTCCAATGTCAATAAGCTCAAGGACAAAGGCAGGGTCAAGATTGAACGCTGAAACCGGACAGGTAGTTGTTCGGATAAAGGATGTCAAGCGGACGTATTTCATGGGGAAAGTAGAGGTTAACGCCCTCCGCGGCATCAACCTTAACGTGGGGAGGGGTGAGTTCGTTTCTATCATGGGACCCTCCGGCTGCGGCAAGTCGACCCTGATGCACATCGTCGGCTGTCTCGACCGGCCGACCAGCGGCCATGTCCATCTGGATGAGGTTGATGTCGACGAGTTAGACGATAATTCACTGGCCGAGATCAGGAACAAAAAGGTCGGCTTCGTTTTCCAGACCTTTAACCTGCTGCCCAAGCTGAACGCGATCGAGAACGTCGAACTGCCCCTGATCTATGCCGGCGTGAGCTTTGAAGAGAGGCGGCAGAAAGCGGCGACTTTGCTCGAGATCGTCGGACTCAAAGAGCGGATATTCCATAAACCGTCGGAGCTTTCCGGCGGGCAGAGCCAGCGGGTGGCGATCGCCCGGTCGCTGGCCAATGACCCGTCGATCATCCTGGCCGATGAGCCGACCGGCAACCTCGATTCCAAATCCGGTGATGAGATCATCCATCTTTTTCAAGAGCTGAATCAGCGCGGGATCACTCTGATCATCGTTACCCATGACCAGGAGATTGCCAATCACAGCCAGCGGATCGTCCGGCTCAAGGACGGGCTGGTGGTTTCTGACGAACTGGTGAAATGATCAACCTGCTTGAGCCGCTCAAGATCGCTTACAGTTCCATCCTGGCGAATAAAGTTCGTTCCCTGCTGACTACCCTGGGGGTTATTATCGGCGTGGCGGCGGTCATTACCCTGGTCTCGATGGGCGAAGGGGCCAAAAGCTATATTATGAACCAGGTCGGCAGTTGGGGGATGGGTTCCAACAGCATTACCGTCCAGCCGGGCAACGAGAATACCCACTCGATCGAAATGACCATGACCTATGAGGACGCCCAGGCGGTCAGGCAGAAGCTCAAAAATCTGCAGTACCTGATGCCGGAATTTGTGGGGCGGGGGCGGCTGGTCTACGGCAAGCAAGAGTATAAACCTGGATACACGCTTGGCGTTTCAGCCGACTATCCTTATGCCTATAAACAAAAGGCGGTCGAAGGGCGCTTCTTTTCGCGCGCCGAGGACGCCGGCCGCAAGCGCGTGGCGGTCATCGGCAAGACGGTCGCGCGGAGCATTTTTGGCGAATTCTCGCCGATCGGCGAGAACATCAAGATCAACGGCATCGGTTTTAAGGTGATCGGCCTGCTGGAAGAGAAGGGTACGATGATGACCTACGACATGGACGATATCGTCCTGATCCCTTCGACCCTGTCGGAACTGGTCCTGGGAACGAACAAGATCTGGGAGATGTTCATCACGGTCAATGATGAAAAGCAGGTACCGCAGGCGGTCCAGGATATCAAGAAGATCCTGTTCACCCGGCACCACAAGGAAGATTTTCACATTCATACCCAGCAGGGGCTGATCGATATCATCAATAATATCCTGAACGCGATGACCGGCATCGTTTCGGCGATCGCGGCGATCTCGCTTTTGGTCGGCGGGATCGGGATCATGAACATCATGCTGGTGGCGGTGACGGAGCGTACAAGAGAGATCGGCATCCGCAAAGCGATCGGCGCCAAGCGGCGCGACATTTTTTTACAATTTGTTTTTGAGTCGGTCCTGATCACAATGAGCGGCGCCGTGCTCGGGATCACCGTCGGCACGCTGGCTGCCTGGGGGATAATGTCTTATTTAAAGCTGGAAGCGGTCGTCGCCTGGAACGCGGTTTTCATGGCCTGCCTGGTCGCTTTTTTGGTCGGGACATTCTTTGGCGTTTATCCGGCGATGCGCGCCTCCAAACTCGATCCGGT
>JAQUOB010000052.1:5086-7515 GCA_028717325.1 Candidatus Margulisiibacteriota bacterium | reverse complement strand
CGTTTCGTATAGAACTCGAGCAGCGAAGCGGAGACATTGGTCCTGGCGAATATCTTCAGATCACTCGGAAGTTTTTCTGACAAGGTATAGTTTTGCCGGTAATCGGATTGATGCAGCAGGATTGCGGGCGAAATAAACAGCAGGATGGCTAGGACCAGCCCGGAAAAAATAGAAATCCAGGTGATGAATTTCTTGAGCGACTTGCCGTTCTCTATTAGGTAAGCAACGGTTAACGGTAAAGCGCCGATGTAGCCCACTTCTGTCCAATGCGCCCAGATCTTAACTTTAGCCGACAGCAATAGGAAGAGGAGGAGGACCGGGGCGGAAAAAGAAAACAACAGCCGGGTGCCATTGTCTTTTTTTAAAGCGTAACGATATACATTATATAGAGCGAAGAGAAGAAATGGGGTGAAGTGGATTAGCTGGTCGCCGATAAAAGGCAAAACATTGACGCCCCAGGCTTCCGCCGAGGCTTTGCCGCTGTGAAAGGTGAAGGAAACCCAGGCATGGTGGTAATTCCAAAATAGAACGGGAAGAAAGCAGAACGCGGACAGCAGAGCACAGAGGTAAGGTTCTTTTCTGCGCAGCCAGAAGCGCTGTTCCGGCACGATTAGAAAATAGATCGCAAGGCAGGGCCAGAACAGGAACATTGTGTATTTGCTCAGGTAGCCGAAACCGAGCGTAAGCCCCAGCAGCAGCCAGCTTCCTATGTTCTGTGTTCGGCTTTCTGCTTTCGGCTGTCTAACAATCCCTGCCAAGATCAACAAAGATGCTGTCCATAACAAAGCGAGCGGCAGTTCGACGAACATGGTCAGCCAGACAACGACAAAGTGGGGAATGATCTGAAACAACACGGCCGACCAGAAAGCGACCTTTTCATCAAAGATTTTTTTGGCCAGAAAATAGATCAGGATACTGGCCAGAAGGGTGATAATGACGCAACCAAGACGAAGCGCGAACAGGTTTTCCCGGCCAAACGTCATCAAATAATTGATATAAGCCACCATCGGCGGGTGGTCGACATAAGATAAACTTAAATGTTTTGACCAGAGCCAGTAATACGATTCATCGGCGGTCATGGGAAAAAGGTTGGCCAGCAACAGGCGGACCAGAGCGGCGATCGTTAAGAAAATGATGGTGTTTCGGCTCATTATTTAATTATAAGGCAAATTATCAGAAAAAACAGTGAAATTCTATTAGCTGCCGACCGAAAATAGTGAAAGAGCGAAAATTGAAAAGGAGAAATAAATATGGAAATACCTAGTAAACCAAAACCACTGTCAATTCGATGGACATCTGTGCAAAAATCTTCACTTGCTGGTTTGAGCGCAATAAGAAAAAATGCTGTTGGGATTAAGGGGGCTGTTGCTTCTTTTCTAGGGGTCTCTATTGACTCATTAACATTTGATCACTTTTGTTTGCAAGCATCTTCCCCAAAAGCTTTTAACGATTTGAAAACAAAATTGAAGTCTGATTATGAAGAGGCCGCTTCAATTACTCATCATGGGCGAGAAATCGTGACTTTGAGACAAAGATCGGCTCCGCACGATGTAATTGAACTCGCATCCCCAAAACCAGGTACGGATTATCATGGGAGCCCATCAGTTTTTGTTGAGCACATTGCTTTTGCTCTTTCCGATCAGCAATATTTTAATGGTTATTATGACAGAGCAAAAAACGAAGATGTAAAAACATTCGAAGTGGGAGAACATAGAGGGGTAAAACCGACCGGCCGAGAAATTGCCGATTCAACAGCCTGTGCGCCTACTGCACGTAAATTATTGGAACGGTTTGCTTTTGTCGAAATTCGCAACATCCCTATGATCTAAGAGCTTAAGAGTAAAGTTGCCCTGCTTTTTTAAATCCTCTAATATATCTTGATCAAAGATGAATAGCTGTCTTTGGCCAGGATGCTGATCATGCCGGAGTGGCGAAGCCGGCGCCAGCTGGCAGTATCGGAGAGGACGATCGCTTCCCCTTTGGCCAAACTTTTCTCCAGGTCATCTTTATCCCAAAAATATCGGTCCGCCGGGCCGGCCATAAAGTCGACCCAGAAAAGGTCCGGGCTGTAAAACAGCTGACGGTCGGGCGGCCGGTAAATATAGAATTTAAACCCTTCATTTCTATATTCTTTGACGATCGCCGGCCACTTGACGTCCGGATTGAAAGCGTTGGCGATCGGCTTGGTTTTATAAAACAGCACGCTGTAGGACAGGCAGATCAGCGCGAAAGTGACGGCGAATTTCGTCGCGTTAGGTTTCCACAGGTATGAGGTGAGAGGGAAGAGGGAGGCGGTGAACAAAGCGAACGGCAAGAGCGCGGCGGCCAGGCTGAAACCCTGCTGATTGACCGGGCGCACGATCCCCGCGATCAGGAGTAAAGAGAAAACCACGACAAAAAATATCTGCCAGCCGATCAGGGCGATCGAA
>JAQUOB010000052.1:0-4986 GCA_028717325.1 Candidatus Margulisiibacteriota bacterium | reverse complement strand
ATGGCTTGCAGAGCGAGAACGCCGCCGACTAACGCCAGAAAAACTGCTGAATTGAGTAACGAGTAACGGGTAACGAGAATCCCCAACAGCTTTTTGCGGGCTTGGGCATTAAAAAGCAGGAGAAACAGGACCGTTAAACCGGGCAGCAACAGGCCAAAGCCGCTCTTGACCAGGAAGCCGCAGGCAAGGGATAAGGTAAAAGGTATGAGGTATGAGGGGTTGTTCTTTTTTAGAAAAGCATAAAGGGAAATGTGCGCGGTGAAGACAAAAAGCGTCAGCAGGACATCGAGCTTAGGCGCCCGTGAATAAACGACCAGGCATAAACTGGTCGCGGCGAGGAGCGTCGCGTTGAGGGCGAGTCTTTTGCCGGCGAGTTTAGATAAAGAAAAATACATTAAGCCCAACAAGATGACAAAGTAGAGGACGTTGGGAATATGGACATTCATTTCGCTGACGCCGAATAGTTTGAGCGGCCAGGCGAGCAGCCAGATCCCGAGCGGCGGTTTATCAAGGAAGGACGAAGCGTCTCCCGGCGAGATGAATTGGGCCAGCCACATATTGTGGACGACGGCGTTCCTGGCGGCGAGGGCGTAAAGCGCCGCGTCATCATTCTGCAAGGGGTTGCGGGGGAGCGTCAGGAAACAGCCGGCCAAAAAAATGACCAGCAGGCCGATAAGGATCAGTCGATCACGGCTCATGGGATCGGCCCGCCTTTATAACTTTCACAGATAAAGATGCTCGTCAGGTTCGGCAGGTCGGCATCCTTGCTGAACAGCCGCTTTTTCGGCTCGATGGCGACCCGTCTAAACAGAGGCTTGAGCTTATCGAAAAGAGGGGTTTCGTTAAGCGCAAAATAGATAATGTTATCGCCTTTTTTCAGTTCCGGTTTGCCCCAGAGGTCGACCTGGCGCAGCCGCCCCGGCGCCATCCAGGTCCTGACTTGACCGTGGAAAGCGACCAGCCCCAGCATCCCCAGATCATTGGCAAAATAATAGGTTTGGCCGGTTTTGGGGGCAACTGCCTTAAGATAGGCCGGCAGCTCCTGATTGATCGTGAATTCCCGGCCTTTCAGTTCGGCGGGAACAGGATAGAGAAAAATATAATAAATGAAACCCAGCGCGTTGACCAGCAGGGCAAACCCGACGATCGTGCCGATCACCCATTTTTTGGCGCGTTGCGTATCGAGGATAGCCGGCAGATATGAGGTTGACGGCCAGTGGCCGCCGATATTGATGACCGGACTGATCAGCAGGAAGGGAACGAAGACGACCGCTGAATAAATTTTCAAAAGCAGGTTCTTAGTCCTATCTCGAAAGATCAGATAAAGCGTCAGTATAAAGATCGGCGGAGTATAGAGGAGCATCTGCAGGCCGAAAAAATTGAGCAGATTGTCGCCGATCCGCGGCGTGACGCCCATTTTACCGCCCCAGTAGAAGAGGGGGGTAAAGCCCAACCGAAGGTTCCAGACGATCACCGGCATAAAGATCAAGCAGGATAGCAGGAAAGCGAGATAGGGTTCTTTCTTAGTTAGCCAATGGCGATATTCTTTATTAACTATCAGGAAAAAGAACGTTCCAAGGAAGAATAACGCCATTACATAATCGCTCAACAGGCCCAGGCCGGCCGAGAGGCCCAGCAGGTACCAGAGATAAGCTTTTCCCGTCTTGATGATCTTCACCATCAGGTAAAAGCTCAGCGACCAGAAGAGGAAGAGGACGGTTTGCGGCACCAGGAACATTCCGCCGCCGAAAAAGGTCGGCAGAAGATTGAAGATGACAACGGCGACGGCCCCGGCGCGCGCGCCGTAGAGTTCCCGGCCGGTCAGATAGATGATCCAGGAGATCAGCAAAACGATACCGATGGCGCCCAGACGGACGGCGATCTCGCTCTGGCCAAAGATCGCGGTCAGGATAAAATTGACATAAGCGATCATCGGCGGATGATCGACGTAACTCAAGTCAAGGTGCCGGCTCCAGAGCCAGTAGTAGGCCTCATCGCCGATAAGCGGAAAATAACGGCTGGCCAGCAGTTTGAAGAGGTTGAGGCCGATTAAGAAAAAGACGAGATTCATGTTAAAATTATAACATATGGCGAACGTGCAAAATATCGGCTTGATGATCACCCGCGACGAGGAGGACGTCATCGAAGAAGTGATGAACGTCAACCGACGGTACTTTGATAAAATTTTTGTGCTGGACGGCTCAAGCGACCGCACCGAAGAGATCATCCGCAGCTACGATTGCGTTAAATATTTCCTCAAAGACAGAGAGATCATCGATCAGCTCCCCAACCGTAAGTTTGAGGACGGGGCGCGGCAATTTTTGTTATCTAAAGCCCAGGAGATGTACCCGGTGGAGGGCTGGTTCACGCTGCTGCACGGCGACGAGATCTGGCACGACGATCCCAATTGGGTCGCCGAGCAGGCGGAAAAGTCACGGGCGGAGAAGGTCAACTGGTATGTCATGAACTTTTTCCTGCACACCTCGGACAAGGGGCGGGATCTCGAAGCGATAAAGTCGGTGCAGGAGCGGGTCCTCTGGTATTGCCCGGGCTATCTGGAGATCCGCTCGTTCAGGAACAAGCCGGGCATCCATTACGAACTCGGGCAGAAGAACAACGTCATCCCGCAGGGGATCGGCTGGCAGATCTACAAATATTTTCCGGTCTATAAACATTATCCGTTCCGCTCCGTCCGGCAGATCATGAAAAAGAAACAGTCGCACAGGGAGACCGGCTTTAATTTCACCTACGAGAAATTCGAAGGGGAAGACAGCTGTTTTCTGGATATTCTGCCCAATTATAAGATCGCGAGAAAATATGACGGGTCGTTCCATGAGTTTGAGATCAAGAACCAGGGCTCGCTGCTGCGGCGCTGGCTAAGAGCGCACCGGTATATAACTTGGTGATCTTTGAGTCTTTGTGACTTTGTGGTTATTTTTTACCACTAAGACACTAAGGCACTAAGGGCACAAAGAAAATGAAAATATTAACTGTTAAATTAGGGGCGATTGGGGACGTGCTTCGAACGACGTCGCTTTTGCCTGGGTTAAAAGAAAAATACGGAACAGTCGAGATCGATTGGCTGACTTCGGAGGTTTCGCGCGAACTGCTTGATTGGAACCCTTATCTAAACCGTGTTCTTACCTGGGAAGAGCGTGACGGCATTGGTATATACGACCTGGTCCTGGGCCTGGAGGATGAAAAAGACGTCTGCCGTTTTGTCTCTACTCTCGACGCGGGAAAAGTCATCGGGGCTTATCTGGAAAAAGGCAAGATAACTTATACGCCTTCCGCCTGGTTTGACATGTCGATCATTTCCCGCTTCGGGCTGCCGCGCGCCAACCAGCTGAAAAAGACCAATCAAAAGAGCTATCAACAGCACATGGCCGACCTGCTCGGCATCAAGGTCTCGCCCTATGTTTTTAAATTGACGCCGGATGAGCTGGAAGCCGGCCGCAAGATCGTGCGCGACCTCGGCCTCTCTAAGGGCGATAAAGTGATTGGCGTCAATACCGGGGCAGGTAAGCGCTGGCCGCAAAAGAGCTGGGGGATCGAACAAACGATCGACCTGGTCAATCTCGTCAAAAAAGAACTGGGTGCGGTGTCGCTGCTCCTCGGCGGGATCGATGAGCGGGGCAGGAGCGCGGTGATCGCCCGCGAGACCGGGATGCCGGACGCCGGCGTTCATTCACTGCGCGAGTTCGCTTCAATAATAAATCGGTGCGGGGTATTACTTTCCAGCGACAGCCTGGCCATGCATTTTGCTATTGCTCTGGGCAAGCGTCTGGTTGTCCTGTTCGGGCCGACTTCGGCGACGGAGATCGAACTCTATGGACTGGGAGAAAAGCTAGCACCGGCGCTTGATTGCGTCGTCTGTTATAAGAAAAGCTGCGACATCAGGCCCAATTGCATGGATAGCCTGAAGGTGGCCGACGTCTTTGAGTCGGTCAAACGCCAGCTAATTGCCTAGCCAATGGGCCCGCGACTCTTCAAGCCCCGAGACACCGCCGCCCGCCAGCACTTCTTTGAGGGCGGTCAGGACGCGGGCCGTTGTAATTTCTGTCTCATTTTTGCCGGCACAAACAGCCAGATGTCTGGTCAGCCAGGGGCCCCAACGGTAGATCGGCGATCTTGGGTTTGGGTTGACCATGACCATCGGCACATTGAAAGCGGCAGCGATGTGGGTCGGTCCCGTGTTCAACCCCAAGTAAAAATTCAATCGGCTGATCAGAGCGATCAGGTCAGGCAGGGACAAAATTCCGCTTAGATCGATAGCCGCCGGGGCAATATTTTTGATCACGGCGGTCGCGGGCGCTTCTTTGACGCTGCCCAGCAGCAACACCTGGTAATTATTCTCGGAGAGAAATTTGGCGACCGCTCCGAAGTTCTCCGGCGGCCAGGGCAGGTTGGTGGCTGAACCGCAGTGGAGGCCGATGACACGGCCGTTCCGGTTCAGATTAAACTTCTCGAACAGCCGGTCAACGCGGGCCAGCGCCTCCCGGTCGGGGATCAGGCGTGGTTGGCCGGCCGGTCCGGTGATGCCGAGAGGTTTTAGCAGTGCCATATTCTGTTCTATCTCGTGCAAAGGAGCTTTCCAGTCCCGGAAAACACGCAAATTATTCATCCAGGCGGTGAGGAGCCTTGAACTGTCGCCCAGGCGGAGAGGGATGCCCGCCCGGAACGCGGCAAAGGTGTCTTTAAATTCATTGAAAAAATTGACCGAGAGATCGAAATGATATTTGCGGAGATCATAATCATAGATCACGGCGTCAATGGCGGGCGACGCGTCCGCGACCGGACGGGTATATTCCTTGATCAGGGCCGTCAGCCTGGCGCCGGGGAAATTATCCTTGAGCGCTTGGATGGCGGGCAGGGTGAGGACCAGGTCGCCGATGGCGTCCGGGCGGATGACCAGTATCTCTTTGATCTTAGCCCTGAAAATTTTTGATCTCATCGGCATATTGGTCGTTGGTTTTGAGATGGCTG
>JAQUOB010000051.1:1424-7561 GCA_028717325.1 Candidatus Margulisiibacteriota bacterium | reverse complement strand
GCTCATCAATTACGGCCGCAGCAACCAGGATACCATCGTCCATCAGCGCCCGATCGTCAAGATCGGCGACCGCGTTGACGCGGGCGACACGCTGGCCGATTCTTCGGCCACCAGGCACGGCGAGCTGGCGCTCGGCAAGAACGTGCTGGTCGCCATGATGCCGATGGAAGGCTACAACTACGAAGACGCGGTCATCCTCTCCGAGAAGCTGGTCAAAAAAGACATGTTTACCACCATCCATATCCAGCGTCTCGAAGTTGAGGTCAGAGCGACCAAGCTTGGCATGGAGGAGATCACTCGCGAGATCCCCAATGTCGGCGAAGAAGCGCTGGCCAACCTGGATGATCGAGGCGTTGTGGTAGCGGGCAGTGAGATCGAAGCCGGCGACGTTTTGGTCGGCAAAGTTACGCCCAAAGGCGAGACGGAGCTGCCGGCCGAAGAAAAACTTCTGCGCGCGATCTTCGGCGACAAGGCCCGCGACATGCGGGATACTTCTCTGCGCGTGCCGCCGGGCGAAGGCGGCAAGGTCATCGCGGTGCGCTCATTCTCGAGAGAAAAAGGGGACGAACTGCCGCCGGGCGTACACGAGCTGGTGCGCGTCTACATCGCGCAGCTGCGCAAGATCAGCGTCGGCGACAAGATCGCCGGCCGCCACGGCAACAAGGGCGTCATTGCCCGGGTCATGCCCGAAGAAGACATGCCGTATTTGCCGGATGGAACCCCGGTCGATGTTATTTTAAATCCGCTGGGCGTGCCTTCCCGCATGAACATCGGCCAGATCTTCGAACTGCTGCTCGGCCACGCCGGACACCTTTTAAAGAAAAATTATGAACTGCCGCCGTTCGATGAGGCCTACGAAGAAGACGCTTCCATCAAACTGGTGGAGGGGGAGCTGCAGGCAGCGATCAATAAAAACAAGCTCGACTGGCTGGACATCTCCGGCAAAGTCGATCTCTATGACGGGCGGACCGGCCGGACTTTCGGCCGCAAAGTCGCCGTCGGCTACATGTACCTGATGAAGCTGATCCACCTAGTCGACGATAAGATGCACGCCCGCTCGACCGGGCCGTACTCGCTGATCACCCAGCAGCCGCTGGGCGGCAAGGCCCAGTTCGGCGGCCAGCGGTTCGGTGAGATGGAGGTCTGGGCGCTCGAGGCCTACGGCGCCTCCCACACCCTGCAGGAATTGCTGACGGTCAAATCCGACGACGTGATCGGCCGCTCGCGGGTCTACGAGGCGATCCTCAAAGGCAAGACGATGGGCAAGCCGGGGATCCCCGAGTCGTTCAAGGTCCTGGTCAAGGAATTGCGCGGCCTGTGCCTTGACCTGCGGACCCTAACCCGCGAAGGCAAAGAAGTCAATATCGACGAAGATACCAGAACGACCATGGAAGGGGCCCCGCAGATCTTTGGCCGCCGGCCGGGAGGCGAAAAAGTTGGCTCTTAAAAAAATAGAGGACAGAGAATTTAGTTTTATCAAGATCGGCCTGGCCTCGCCCGACCAGATACTCGAATGGTCGCACGGCGAAGTCGAAAAGCCGGAAACGATAAATTACCGCACGTTCAAACCGGAGCGCCGAGGGCTTTTTGACGAAAAGATCTTCGGCCCGGTCAAGGACTGGGAATGCCACTGCGGCAAATACCGGCGGGTGCGCTATCGCGGCATTGTTTGCGAACGCTGCGGCGTCGAGGTCACGACCTCGCGCGTCCGGCGCGAGCGGATGGGCCACATCAAATTGGTTGAGCCGGTCGCGCACATCTGGTTCCTGCGCGGCGTGCCCAGCTACATCAGTTTATTGCTCGATGTTTCCGGCCGGGCGCTCGAAGAAGTCATCTATTACGACGCTTACATCGTGACGGAGGTGGCCGAAGGGGTGAAACGGCTGAAGGTCGGCGACGTCCTGCGCGAAGCCGATTACCAGGAAACCATCGAAAAACACGGCAACAAGTTCAAGGCCGAGACCGGCGCCCGCGCCGTCAAAGAACTGCTTGCGCGCGTCGACCTGCCGGCGATGGTCACCAAATTGCGCCGCGAATTAAAAGATTCGGTCGGCCAGAAACGGATGAAGATCATCAAGCGCCTGCGCGTCTCCGAAGCGTTCCTCAAATCCAATAACCGGCCCGAATGGATGATCATGGATGTTCTGCCCGTCATCCCGCCCGATCTGCGCCCGATGGTCCAGCTCGAAGGCGGGCGCTTTGCCACCTCCGACCTCAACGATCTCTACCGCCGGGTCCTTAACCGGAACAACCGCCTGAAAAAGATGATCAACATGGGCGCTCCGGAAATGATCATCCGCAACGAAAAGCGGATGCTGCAGGAATCAGTCGACGTCCTGATCGACAACGGCCGCCGCAAACGCGCGGTCACCGGCTCGTCCGGCCGCCCGCTCAAGTCGCTGACCGACGGCATCGAAGGCAAACAGGGCCGCTTCCGCCAGAACCTGCTGGGCAAGCGCACCGATTATTCCGGCCGCTCGGTCATCGTCGTCGGCCCGTACCTCAAGCTGCACCAGTGCGGCCTGCCCAAAGAGATGGCGCTTGAGCTGTTCAAGCCGTTCGTGATCCGCAAGCTGGTCGACCGGGGCATCGCCCAGAACGTCAAATCGGCCAAGCGCATGATCGAGCGGCAAGAAGTCATCGTCTGGGATATTTTGGAAGAAGTGATCAAAGGCCATCCGGTCCTCCTCAACCGCGCTCCTACATTACATAGGCTCGGCATCCAGGCTTTCGAGCCGATACTCGTCGAAGGCAAGGCGATCCAGATCCATCCGCTGGTCTGCCCGGCGTTCAACGCCGACTTTGACGGCGACCAGATGGCGGTCCACGTGCCGCTGCTGCCCGAGGCCCAGGTGGAAGCCCGGATCCTGATGCTCTCCTCCAACAATCTTTTATCGGCCGCCTCCGGCCGGCCGATCGTCACGCCGACCCAGGACATGGTGCTGGGCACTTATTACATGACCATAATGGATGAGAAGCAGACGCTCGGCAAAGACAAGGTCTTTGCCAACGACTGGGATGCCATGATCGCCAACGACCTGGACGAGCTTCATCTGCACGCGAAAATGAAGGTCCGCCGCCACGGCGAATTGATCGAAACTACCGTCGGCCGCGTTAAGTTCAACAACACGCTCAACCGGGTGCTCAACCGGCGCGGTATTACCGAAGAACATCCGTATATCAACGCGCTGCTGACGAAAAAAGAACTGGAAAAACTGATCTTTGAAGGCTATAAGCAGTATGGCAACGCCGTGACCGCCGAGATCGCCGACGAGATAAAAAGGCTCGGTTTCAAATACGCCACGCTGGCCGGCGTTTCGATCTCGATCGCCGACCTGATCGTGCCGGCCCGGAAAAAAGAGATCGTGGAAAAAGCCAACGGCCAGGTGGCCAAGCTGGAGCAACATTTCCGCGACGGCTCGCTCTCGGCCAAAGAAAAATTCATCCGCTCGCTCGATATCTGGAGCGGCGTGACCGAAGAAGTGACCAACGAGATGCTCCGGGAGATCGACCGGCTCAATTCGGTCTACATGATGGCGTTCTCCGGCGCCCGCGGCAATGTCCAGCAGGTCCGCCAGCTGAACGGCATTCGCGGCCTGATGGCCGATCCGTTCGGCAACATCATTAACATCCCGATCAAGACCAACTTTAAAGAAGGCCTGACCGTGACCGAATATTTCATTTCCTCCTACGGCGCGCGCAAAGGTCTCGTCGACACCGCCCTGCGCACCGCCGATTCCGGCTACCTGACCAGACGCCTGGTCGACGTGGCGCAGGATGTCATGATCACCGAAGAGGACTGCGGCACTCACCACGGCATCGAGCTGGCCACGATCCGCGAAAGCTACGAAGAGGTCATTCCGCTGGCCCAGCGGCTGGTCTACCGGACGCCGACCAAGAACGTGACCGATCCGCTCTCGAACAAAGTGCTGGCCAAGGCCGGCGAGATGATCGACAACGAAACGGCCAAGCTGGTCGCCGACGCGGGCGTGGAAAAAGTGGAGGTCCGTTCCGTGCTGACCTGCCAGACCAAAAAAGGTCTGTGCCAGAAATGCTACGGGCTTGATCTCTCGACCCTCAATCCGGTCAACGTCGGTGAAGCGGTCGGTACGATCGCGGCCCAGTCGATCGGCGAGCCGGGCACCCAGCTGACCATGAGAACCTTCCACATCGGCGGCGTCGCTTTGCACAAAGGGGCGCGCGTTTCGATCAAGGCCAAACACACCGGGACGGTCCACTTTGGCGAGGGGATCGAGATCCGCGATATTCTCGATGAGTTCGGCTCCAAACAAAAAATGATCTCAAGAAGTTCGACTCTTTACACCAAGATCAAGGACAAAAAAGAAGAATATATCATCCCGCTGGGCGCCGTCTTAAAAATCAAGGACGGCGATAAGATCACCTCCGGTGAGACCCTGGCCGAGTTCGATCCGACTTACGAGTACGTGGTCAGCAGTTCGGCCGGCAAGGTCATGTTCATCGGTCTCGATCTGACGACCCAGAGAAAAGAAAAGGTCGCCAAGAAAGACGGCGAGCTCTTTATTTACAATCCCAAGGTCCAGAAAGACTTTGAGATACCCAAGGGTGCCCAGGTCTTTGTCAAGGTCGGCGATAAGGTCAAAGCCGGGGACGAGCTGGCCGCCGGCCTCATCTGCAAAGGGCCGGGCCTGGTCATCGAAACGAGGAAAGACGCGATCGTGGTGGCGCCGGGAGAAAGTTATCTGATCATCGCCGGTTCGCGGCTGTTCGTCGAAGACGGCGAGTCGGTCGAGAGCTACGATATGGTGGCGAGGGTCGAATCGATCCGCCGCGACCCCAGCAAAACGCGCGACATTATTCAGGGACTGCCGCGGGTCGAGGAACTCTTCGAAGGCCGGCGGCCGAAAGATCCGGTCATCCTGTCGGAGATCGACGGCCTTGTTTCCGTTTCCGAGCGCGAAGGTTTGCGCGTGGTGACGGTCAAGAACGCCAAGGGCGAAACCAAAGAATATTTCGTGCCTTACGAGATCAGGCTCAAAGTGACGACCAACGATAAAGTGCATCGCGGCATGCAGTTGACCGAAGGCACCGTTAATCCGCACGATGTCCTGCGCATCCTGGGCGCCCGCGCGGCCCAGAGCTTTCTGGTCGACGAGATCCAGAAAATTTATCGGGCGCAGGGGGTCGTGATCGCCGACAAGCACATCGAGACGATCGTGCGCCAGATGACCCGCAAGGTCAGGGTCGTTACCTCGGGCGACACGACGCTGCTGCCGGGCGAGCTGATCGACCAGAAAGTTCTCGACGACACCAATGAAAGGACGAAGGGCGAAAAAGCCGAAGCGACCGAGGTCATGCTTGGTATCACCAAGGCGTCGCTCTCCACCGACAGCTTTATTTCCGCCGCTTCCTTCCAGGAGACGGCGCGGGTCTTAACGGACGCGGCGGTCAAGGGCCGCACCGACGAAATGTACGGGCTCAAGGAGAACGTCATTATCGGCAAGCTGATCCCGGCCGGCACCGGGTTTGTCGATTATCGCTATCTGGAACTGGTCCCGACCGTCGGTACAGTGGCCCAAGTTGAAGAAGAAACGACCAAGGTGGAGGAATAAATGCCAACAATTAATCAATTAATTCGCAAGGGGCGGGGGAGCAAGAAGAACAAACGGCGCGCGCCGGCGCTCAAAGGTTGCCCGCTGCGCCGCGGCGTCTGCGTCAGGGTCTACACGACCACGCCGAAAAAACCAAACTCGGCCCTGCGCAAAGTCGCCCGTGTCCGCCTGACCTCGGGCATCGAGGTCTCGGCATATATCCCGGGCGTGGGCCACAACCTGCAAGAACACTCGGTCGTCCTAGTGCGCGGCGGCCGCGTCAAGGACCTGCCGGGCGTTCGCTATCATATCGTCCGCGGCGCGTTTGACACCGGCGGGGTCGAGAACCGGCGGCAGGCCCGCTCAAGATACGGGGCCAAGCGCCCGAAAGAGGGAGGAAAAGCCGGTGCCTAGATACGGAAGAGTTCCCAAAAGAAAGATCCGGCCGGACGCGGTCTTCGGCAGCGTGACCGCCCAGCGCTTTATCAACAAGATGACCCGGCGCGGCAAACGCAGCGTGGCGGAAAAGGTTTTCTACGACGCCATGGCCGAGATCAAGAAAAAAAC
>JAQUOB010000051.1:0-1324 GCA_028717325.1 Candidatus Margulisiibacteriota bacterium | reverse complement strand
ATGGGTTTTGCCGCTCACATTGATGCCGGCAAGACGACGACGACGGAGCGCGTCCTCTTTTACAGCGGCCGTTTGCACCGCATCGGCAATGTCGATGAGGGGACGACCGCTATGGACTGGATGGTCCAGGAAAAAGAGCGCGGCATCACCATTACCTCGGCCGCGACGACCACGTTCTGGAAAGATCACAGGATCAATATCATCGACACGCCCGGACACGTCGATTTCACCGTCGAGGTCGAGCGCTCGATGCGCGTCCTCGACGGCGTGGTCGTTATTTTCTGCTCCGTCGGCGGCTGTCAGCCGCAGTCGGAGACGGTCTGGCGCCAGGCGACCCGGTACAAAGTTCCCCGCATGGCTTTCATTAATAAAATGGACCGCCTGGGGGCCGATTTCTACCGCGTGGCCGAGCAGATAAAAGAACGGCTGCAAGTCAATGCCGTTGTCCTGCAGCTGCCGATCGGCGCGGAAGATGCTTTCACCGGTATTGTTGACCTGGTGGAAATGGATGCGGTCGTCTACGATGACGAGCTGGGCTTAAAGTTCAATCGCGTGCCGATCCCCGACGATCTCAAAGAGAAGGCGAAGGCCTATCATGAGAAACTGGTCGAAGCGGCGGCCGAAGCCGACGATGTTTTGCTGGAGAAGTATTTATCCTCGCACGCGCTGACCAAAGAAGAGATCAAAGCCGGTATCAGAAAAGCGACTATCGACAGTAAGATCGTGCCGGTGTTTTGCGGTTCGTCGTTTAAAAATCGTGGCGTTCAGCCCCTGTTAGATGCTATTATAGACTATCTGCCTTCGCCTCTGGATAAAAAAGCGGTCGTGGGCATTGATCCCAAGACCGGGGCCGAAGATACGCGCGAACCCTCCGATGATCAGCCGTTCGCTTCCCTGGCTTTCAAGATCATGGCCGATCCTTTCGTCGGCCGGCTGACTTTCTTTCGTGTCTATTCGGGGGTCCTGACGACCGGTTCCTACACCTATAATTCGGTCAAAGGCAAGCGGGAGAGGATCGGGCGTCTGCTCCAGATGCACGCCAATAAAAGGGAAGAGATCAGCGAGATCAGGGCGGGCGATATCGGCGCGGCGGTCGGCTTAAAAGATACGACGACCGGCGATACTTTATGCGACGAAGGCAAACCGATCATACTCGAAAACATTCAGTTCCCGGAGCCGGTCATCTTTGTGGCGATCGAGCCCAAGACGACAGCCGACCAGGAAAAGCTTGGCATGTCGCTCTCCAAGCTGGCGGAAGAGGACCCGACTTTTAGGATCAAGGGCGATCCCGAGACCGGCCAGACGATCATTTCCGGCATGGGCG
>JAQUOB010000050.1 GCA_028717325.1 Candidatus Margulisiibacteriota bacterium | reverse complement strand
ATGATCTTTTCGATTATCGGCGCGGTTATGTAATAAGGCAAATTGCCGATGACTTTGTATCTTCGGCCGTGGGTTAGTTTTTCCAGATCGGTTTTCAGGACGTCTGCCGCGACAAAAGTTATTTTATCGTTAAAAGGTGAGAGAACTTCCTGGCTGATCTTCAGCAGCTCTTTGTCGATCTCGATCGCAATTACGTGATTGACCAGTTTGGCGATCTCGGCGGTGACGACGCCAAGGCCGGAGCCGATCTCAACGACCAGGTCATCGGGGCCGAGTTCTCCGGCTTTGATTATTCTTTCCAGAACTTGGGGGTCGATCAAAAAATGCTGGCCGAGGTTTTTGCGCGTGTAGCGGTTGTAAGCCTGGAGCAAGTCCTTGGTTATTTCGGCCAGGGTGGGGGTCATCGGGTCTTGGCGAAGTGAGCGGCTACCTGGATCGCTTCGATCAAACTCTGGGGATTGGCCCAGCCTTTGCCGGCTATGTCAAAGCCCGTGCCGTGATCGACGGAAGTTCTGATGATCGGCAGGCCAACCGTCACGTTGACGGAACGATTGAAAGATAAAAGTTTGAGCGGGATGAGGCCCTGGTCGTGGTACATGGCGATCACGATGTCGTACATACCGGCATTGGCCAGATAAAAAATAGCGTCGGGCGAGATCGGCCCTTTCGCGTCGATGCCCAGTTTTTTCGCTTCTTCGACCGCCGGCCGGATGATCTTGATCTCTTCCTGGCCGAAAATCCCGTTCTCGCCCGCGTGCGGGTTGAGGCCGGCCACGCCGATCTTGGGTTTTCGGCCGCGCAGCCGGGTCAGCGTTTCGTGCGCCAGTTTGATCTTTTTCAGGATGTTTTGTTTGCTCAGTTTTTTGCTGACGTCATGGAGCGGGATATGGGTCGTGACCAGCATGACCCAGAGCCGGTCGGAGACGAACATCATGCCGTAATCCTTCGTTTTGGTGTAAGAGGCGAGGATCTCGGTGTGGCCGTCAAACTTATGGCCGGCTTTGTGGATCGCTTCTTTGTTGATCGGGCCGGTCGCTATCCCGTCGATCGCGCCGTTTTTAGCCAGCTCAACCGCTTTTTCAATATATTCAAAAGCCGCCTGGCCGGCCGCTTTGGAAACCTGGGCCGTTTTTATCCGGGCCGGGTCGGCGTTATCGAGATCGAGAACATCGATGACGCCGGGCTTGAACTTGGCTGCGTCGACGCTTTTGATGGAATTGATCTCGACGCCGTCGATCTTGGAGACTTTTAGGCCTTGTCTTAGCGCTCGCCGGTCGCCGATCACGACGCAGTTGGCAACGGCGGTGACTTCGGAGGAGGAAAGGGCTTTAGCGCAGATCTCGGGCCCGATCCCGGCCGGGTCACCCATCGTGACGCCAATGACCGGCTTATCCATTGTAACGGAAGCCTGCCTTCTTCAAACGGCTGATCGCTTCTTCCAACCGGTTCTCAGGAGCGACTAGTGCCGCCCGGACAAACCCTTCGCCCAGCTCGCCGAACGCGGTACCGGCCGAAAAAACTACGCCGGTCTTAGCGATCACCTGCATTGTGAACTCGGTCGAGTCATAGCCTTTTGGCACCGGGAACCAGACATACAGGCTGCCTTTCGGCTTCTTGATCTGCCAGCCGAGTGAATTGAGCCCGTCGACAAAAATATCACGACGTTTCTGATAGGTGGCCCGGACGCGGTCGATATAATCTTTTTCATCAAGCGTCATGGCGGCGATGGCCGCTTTCTGCACGGCGGTGAAGAGACCGTAGTCAAGATTGGTCTTGATCTTGCGGAGAGCTTCGATCAGCTCGCGGTTGCCGACGGCAAAACCGCAACGCCAGCCGGGCATGCCGAAGGTCTTCGAGGTGGTGTGGAACTCGATGCAGACATCCTTGGCTCCCGGGATCGAAAGCATCGAGATCGGCTTGTTACCGTCAAAATAGATCTCGGCGTAGGCAAAATCGTGGATCAGAATAATCTCGTGTTTCCTGCAGAAAGCGACCGCTTCTTCGTAGAACTCGCGGGTTGAGACGGCGCCGGTCGGGTTGCTCGGATAACTCAAGATCATCATCTTGGCCCTTTTAGCGGTTTCCGGGGCGATGTTCTTTAAGTCAGGCAGATAGCCATGTTGTTCGGTTGTCGGCAGTACATATGGCTCCCCGCCGGCTAGGATCGTGCCGCGGAAATGGGCGGGGTAGGCGGGCATCGGCACCAGCGTCAGGTCGCCGGGATTGATAAAGGCGAAAGCGAAGTGGACGATCCCTTCCTTGGAGCCGATCAGCGTCACGACCTCGTGCTCCGCATCGACCGAGATATTGTATTGCCGTTTGCACCAGCCGCTGACCGCGTTCTTGAATTCGGGCGCCCCTTCGAACGAAGGATAGCGGTGGTTCTCGGGGTTGGCAAGCGAATCGATCAGCGCCTTGTTGATCTCGGCCGGCGGCGGGATGTCGGGGTTGCCCATGCCGAGGTCGATCAGGTCCGCTCCCTTGGCCTGTTGCTCCGCTTTGATCTTGTCGAGCTGGGCAAAGACGTAGATCGGCAGCTTTAATAACCGGTCCGACTGGGTAAATTTCATTTTATTAATTCTCCTGCGTGATAAGAGCTTCTGACGAACGGGCCGGATTCCACTTTTCGGCAGCCGAGGTCTTCCCCTAATTTCTTGTAGGCCTCAAATTCCGCCGGCGTAACGAACCTGGCCGGCCGGAGATGAGCTTTCGACGGCGGAAGATACTGTCCGATCGTGACGATATCACAGCCGGCCGCTTTCAGGTCGGAGAGGACAGCCGCGACTTCTTCCTTAGTCTCTCCTAATCCTACCATAAAACCGCTTTTGGTGTAAACTTGCGCTTTAAGGGCCTTAGCCGAACGCAGGAGCTGCAGCGACCGCTCATAATTCGCTTGAGGCCGGACTGTGGAATAAAGGCGGGGAACAGTTTCGATATTATGATTCAGGACGTATGGCCGGGCATCAAGAACGATCTTCAGTGATTCCTCACTGCCTTGGAAATCAGGGATCAAAATTTCGGTTCGGAGTTCGGAGTTCAGAGTTCGGAGTTCTTCAATGATCTTCGCGAAATGTGACGCTCCTCCGTCCGGCAGGTCATCGCGCGTAACCGAAGTGATCACGACATAATTTAAGCCCAATTTTTCGACGCTTTTTACGACCCTTGAAGGCTCCTCGGGATCGGGCGGCGCCGGCTGGCCATGGGTCACCCCGCAAAAAGCGCAATGCCTGGTGCAGACATCGCCGAGGATCATGAAAGTGCAGATCTTCTGCGAAAAGCATTCGCCGATATTGGGGCATTTGGCTTCTTCGCAGACGGTGTGGATATTTTCATCGCCGATCAGCGCGCGGACCCGGCGGATATTCTCCTGCTTTGGGGTATTTTTCAGCAAAAATGAAGGCAAGCGGCCGGACGTTGGATTCACAGGATCGGTTAAGCTTTTTTGCCGGCCATCAGCTTTTCCATCCTTTCGGTGTTAACTGAATGGGTCAGCGCCTGCTCCCGGGAAATGATCCTTTTTTCATAAAGGCCAAAGAGCGAAGCATCCATCGTCATCATCTGGAATTGGCCGCCCAGCTCGATCATGGAATAGATATCCTGGGTGGCGCCTTTGCGAATGATATTGCGGATCGCCGGCGTCGCCACCAATATTTCGTAGGCGCCGACCAGCCCGCCGCCGTCCTGGCGCGGGATCAGCTGCTGTGAAACAATGCCGGCGAGCGTCAGGGACAGCTGGGTCCTGACCTGGACCTGCTGGTAAGGCGGAAAAACATCGATGACGCGGTCGATGCTTTGCACCGCGTCCTGGGTGTGCAGGGTCGAAATGACGATGTGGCCGGTTTCCGCCGCGGTGATCGCCATCTGGATCGACTCCAGGTCGCGCATTTCACCGACCAGGACCACGTCGGGTATTTGGCGGAGCACGCGTTTCAGCGCCTCGCCGAAAGAATCGGTGTCAAAGCCGACTTCCCGCTGTTCGATCAGGGCGAGCTTGGGAGAATGGACGAATTCGATCGGGTCTTCGATCGTGATTATATGGCAGGCGCGCGTCATATTGATCGAATTGATCATGGCGGCCTGGGTCGTCGATTTGCCGCAGCCGGTCGGGCCGGTGACAAGGATCAAGCCCCTTTCCAGGTTCGTAAAATCCTTGACCTTCTGCGGCAGTTTAAGCTCTTCGAGGGTCGGTATTTCTTTCGGCACCCGGCGGATCGTGGCGCCCATCGAGCCCAGTTGATAATGCAAGTTGATGCGGTAGCGGCTGGCTTCGTCTTCGTAAGAGGTGTCGAGCTCCTTAGTCTTTTTGAACTCTTCCATCTCCTCTTTTCTGATGATGGGGGTGATCAGGTTTTCGACCTCTTCCGGGGTCAGGATCTTGTCTTCGATCTTGACCAGGGCGTTATCGATGCGTAGATAGGCGTAATTTTTACCGGCCAGGAGCAGATCGGAGGCCTTGGATTTATTAAGTTGTGCGAGCAGATTTTTAATTTCCATTATTGGCGTCCTTTTTGACTTTACGTTGAGCTTACTATATAATTTATAAATCACAATGTCAAGGTCGTTGCTCCCTTAAGAAAAAATGGTTTATTTTTGGTTTATTATCGGTGCGGTCGTCGGCAGTTTTCTGAACGTCTGTATTTATCGTTTACCCCGCAATGAATCGATCGTTTTTCCCGCTTCCCATTGCCCGCACTGCGGCCGGGAGCTGTCGCCGCTCGAGCTGGTCCCCATCGTCAGTTATTTCTTTTTGAGAGGCAAGTGCCGCTCCTGCGGGGCCGAGATCGCCTGGCGGTATCCTCTGGTCGAAGCCCTGACCGCGGCCTCTTTTTCTGCCAGCTGGCTGTTTGTTTCGGGCTCAATAATTACATTTGTTTTTCAGGCGATCTTTTTGTCGGTCCTGATCGTAGTCTTTTTTGTCGATCTGGAGCATCAGGTCATTCCCGACGCTGTAATCGCGGTCGGCCTGATCGCCGGCCTGCTGTTCAATTTAATCAATGGTACGATCGTTTCGGCGGTCGCCGGCCTGTTGTTGTGCTTTATTCTGCTTTACGCGATCGGTTTTTTCGGGCGGGCCTTTTATAAAAAAGAGGTCATGGGCGAGGGGGACCTTTATCTGGGCGGCCTTTTGGGCGCTTGTTTGGGCTGGCCGGGGGGCCTGCTGGCAATTATCCTGGCCTATCTTCTGGCCGCTCTCGTTTCGGCGGTTTTTCTTGTCCGGGGCAAGGTTAAGTTGGGCGGCTACATTCCTTTCGGGCCGGCTCTCTCTCTGGGCGGCGCGATCAGCCTGTTTTTCGGCGGACCGCTGATCGACTGGTACCTGCGGGGTTTCTGGCTATGAAGAGATTCGGCTGGCTGTTGTTCGTCCTGATGGTGATCTACTTTATTTTTCTCATCCGTCAGGATATAATTGACAATCTGGAATTAAAAAAAGACCGGGCGGCGATCCAAAAATCGGTCGAAACGAATAAGGACTCGGCCCTGGGCTTGAACGACCGGCTGGCCCGCCTCAAGAGCGATGATTTGATCGAAGAGCTGGCCAGGACGAAGCTCGGTCTGATAAAAAAAGGCGAAACGGCCTATAAAGTCGTGAAATGACTCGTAATGACTAATGTCTAATTCCTAATGACTAATTAATGAATAATCCTGAATTAAATAATCCGCCGCAGGCGGACATTCATTAGGCATTCGTCATTAGTAATTAGTCATTTTCCCTAAGGGGGTGAAATTGTTTGCCCATTGAAATTGGTTCGGAAATAGAAGGAAAAGTCACCGGTATCACGAATTTCGGCGCTTTCATGGAATTACCGGAAAGCAAAGTCGGGCTGGTCCACATCTCGCAGGTTGCCGATAATTACGTGACCGACATCACAAAACACCTCCGCGTTGGCGACGTCGTCAAAGTCAAAGTGCTGGGCACCACCAAAGACGGTAAATTTGATCTTTCGATCAAGCAGGTCGGAAAAACCGCCTGGCAGGCCCCCCGGCCGAGGAAGCCCAGAGAAGACGCCGGCCGGCCCCAGCCCGGCACGTTCGAAGACAAGATCACGCAGTTCTTGAAACAGAGTGAAGAAAAACTTCTTGACTGGAAGCGCAACCTGGAAGTCAAGCAGACCGGTAAGAAGAAAAAACCTTTAAAAAACCGTTAAGGTGATTTTGAAGCCTGGGTGGCGGAATTGGTAGACGCAAGGGACTTAAAATCCCTCGGCCGAATAAGCCATGCCGGTTCGATTCCGGCCCCAGGCAGGTTTCTTAGATTTTGCTTTCGAGCAAAGTCGGGTTCATCTGCAGGAGGGCCGCGGCTCTTTCTTTATCCCCGCCGGTCTCTGCAAAAACTTTCCTGATATAATCGTTCTCAAAAATTGAAAAGTATTCGCTGCCCAGCGAGCCGGGGCTTTTCAATAGCAGGTCGAGCGGCAGATCGGCTGTCTTGATCTGGTTCGAATCGGCCTTGAGGACAAGGAGCGATAAAACGGCTTTTAACTCGGTGGTGTTGCCCGGCCAAGCGTAGTTGGAGAAGATCTCTTCCACTTCCGGCGCCAGCCCGGTTATCTCTTTGCCGTATTCTTCACTAAAGAGCTCAATAAAATGGTTGATCAGGAGGGGCAGGTCGGAGATCCGCTCGCGCAGGGGTGGCAGGGTGAGGAGGACCTCGGAAAAATAATCGAAATTTTCTTTTGATCTTTCGGCCAGATCGACGGAACCGCCGGCGATCTGGCGCGCCTCGAGCGGCTGGGCCGCCAGCAAGCCCGGCGGCAAATACTCCGCGTGGTTAATGAACAAAGTCCCGCCTCTGACTTCCTCCAGCAGGCCAGTTGTCTTTTTCAGGTCGGCGGTGGTGGACCCTTTTTCCCAGCCGAAGAGCGCGTTTTTTATTTCAGCCGGGGTCATTGAATCCGTTAGATCAAGGGTGAGCAGCGGCCGGTCGGAGCGGGAACTATTTTCATGGATCAGTTCGGCGACCGCCTTTTTTTCCGTGCCCGGCTCGCCGAGGATCAGGACGCGCAGGTTCTTGGCCGCGATCTTTTTGACCGTTTTGAAAATGGTCTCGATCTTTTCGGTCTGGCCGATCAGCTTGATCTGTTTCTTGTCGGTTTCTTTCTGGATATTTTCGCCCTCGGTCAGCAGCGATTTGCGGCGCAGGATCGAATCGGTCATTTTGAGGATAGCGGCAACGTCAAAGGGCTTGATGAGGTAGTTTCTGGCCCCGTATTTTATGGCTTCGCCGGCTTTCTGGACGTCATTGACGGCGGTAACCATCACGACCTCGAGGCCGGGATCGATCTCTTTGAGCCGTTTTAGGGTCTGCAGCCCGTCGAGGCCCGGCATGCGAATATCAAGGTAGGCGAGATCGATCTTTTCGCCGGCGGCGTGCTTGAGCGCCGCCTCGCCCGAAGCGGCCAGCATGACCTTGTACTTTTCTCCCAGGATCAGGGAGAAAGATTCACGGATCGACATCTCGTCGTCGACGATGAGGATCTTATTCATGGTCCAACCGGTCGATGATGATCAAAGCCTGTTTCCTTAACTTGGCGTCGCTCATAATGGCGCGGGTTATCGTTCCGACCATCTGGCTGGCGCCCTGCGCCTTGACCAGCGAAGGGCCGAATTCGGCGCCCAACGCCATCTTGACCATTTTGGTCACGGCCAGTTCGATCGAGTCGTCTTTTTTGATCTCGTTCTTCAAGCCCTTTTC